>CAZPBH010000431.1:0-2075 GCA_964584645.1 uncultured Rhodospirillales bacterium
CATGCCGACACCGCCACCCCGACATGACGATCTGCGTGCCCTTTTCCTCAACACCACGCTGACACGCTCGCCTGAGCTCTCGCATACATCGCGGCTGATCGGGAACGCACGCGCGGTCATGGAACAGGCAGGCGCTGCCACGGAGGAAATCCGCGTTGTCGATCATCCCGTTGCCTTTGGCGTGCAGCCCGACATGCGCGAGCATGGCTGGGACAGGGATGCCTGGCCCGAAATCAGCACCCGGGTGCAGGCGGCCGACATCATGGTGATCGGCTCGCCGATCTGGCTGGGTGAGGAGAGCTCGGTCTGCCGGATGGTGATCGAGCGGCTCTATGCCCATTCCGGGGAGACCAATAGCAGGGGCCAGTCGGGCTTCTACGGCAAGGTTGGCGGTTGTCTGGTGACCGGCAATGAGGATGGCAGCAAGCATGTCGCCATGACGGTGCTCTACGCGCTCCAGCATGTCGGGTTCACGATCCCGCCCCAGGCCGCTGCCGGCTGGGTCGGCGAGGCCGGGCCCGGCCCCTCCTATGGCGATGACGGCGCCGGTCTGGACAATGATTTCACCCGTCGCAACACCACCTTCATGGCGTGGAACTGCCTGCACATGGCGCGCCTGCTGAAGGAGGCCGGCGGCCTGCCGGCCCATGGCAATGATGCGAGCTCCTGGGCGGCGGGCGAACGTTTCGGCCACCCCGAACCCGAGAAGCCCGAACCCGAGAAGACGGTGTAATCCCATGGCAAGACTGGAACCGAGGCCGAGTGATCTGCTGCTGGTGATCGACATGCAGCGTGACTTTCTCCCCGGCGGGTCGCTCGCGTTGCCCGAGGGCGACGCCGTGATCGACCCGATCAACCAGCTGCTCGGCCGTTTCACCAACGCTGTCGCCACCCAGGACTGGCACACCCCCGATCATGTCTCCTTCGCTTCCCGGCATGGGAAGGAAGCCTTTCATGAGATCGAGACCGATCTCGGCACCCAGACGCTATGGCCCGACCATTGCGTGGCCGATACGCCGGGTGCGGAACTCTCCGAGCGCCTCGACCGGCGCCGGATCCAGGCGCAGATCCGCAAGGGCTGGCGGCGCGACATGGACTCCTATTCGGCCTTCTTCGAAAACGATCACACGACCCCGACCGGGTTGCTCGGCTATTGCCGCGACCGGCAGTTGACGCGGATCGTGCTGTGCGGGCTGGCGCAGGACGTCTGTGTCGCCTGGTCGGCCCAGGATGCCCGCGCCTGCGGCTTCGAGACCTGGCTCGTGACCGACGCCACACGCGGGATCGACGAGGGCCAGACCGCCGCGGCGATGGAGGACCTGGCCGCGCGCGGGGTGAAGATGGTCACGCTGGGCGAGGTGCAGGGCTGAGCGGCTCTTGTCCTGCGGCGTGCGCTCGCGCATCTCTGGCCGCATGAGCATCGAAGGCAAGGTCTGGAAGTTCGGCGACAACATCGACACCGATGTGCTGGCGCCGGGTCACTACATGAAACTGCGGCCGGAAGAGCTGGCGACCCATACGCTGGAGGCGATCGATCCCGATTTCGCGGGCCAGGTCCAGCCGGGCGACGTGATGGTAGCCGGGGCCGGCTTCGGCATCGGTTCCTCGCGCGAGCAGGCGGCGATCAGCCTGAAGATGCTGGGGGTCGGTGCGGTGCTGGCGAAGAGCTTCGCGCGCATCTTCTACCGTAACGCGCTCAATATCGGCCTGCCCGTGCTGATCTTTCCGGCAGCCGATGCCGTGCAGCCGGGCCAGCGCCTCAAGGTGGATCCTCTCAGGGGTGAGGTCAGGCTGGCTGACGGATCGGATGTCTGGGAGGTCGAGCCGATCCCGGCGCACCTGATGACCATGATCGAGGATGGCGGGCTGATGCCACACCTGAAGAAGCGCCTGCAGGCCGGGGAGCTGCGCCATGGCTGAGCCCTCGAGCTTGCGCGGCCGCCTCGGGCAGGCCACCCCGTTGCTGGCCCCCGGCGTCTATGATGCGCTCACCGCGGCGCTGGTCGAGCAGGCGGGGTTCGAGGCGGCCTATCTCTCCGGCGCCTCGATCGCCTACACACGCCTCGGCCGCCCCG
>CAZPBH010000432.1:0-2067 GCA_964584645.1 uncultured Rhodospirillales bacterium
GCTGGCGGCTGAGTGCTTCGGCTTCGATCCCGAGCTGCAGAACGCCCGTGTGCTGGGCGCCGGGGATACCTTTCGGGAGGACCTCTCGGCCTTCCTTGCGCTTGTGCGCCAGCAGGGACCTCTGGCGGCGGCCCGGGTCGCCATCGCCGGGCGCAAATTCGTCGAGCGGGTGAATTACGGCGTGCATCTGGCCTTCGAGCACGATCACGAGGCAACCGTCGACTGGCAGATCCGCCAGGCCCGCACGATCTGCGAGGCGAAGGGCGGCAAGGAATGCCCGCCCTCCCTGCCGCAGATTCTGCACGCCGCCCCCTTCAGCCCGCCCAACTCCATGCTGGGGCCGAAGGGCGAGCGCTGGGTCCCGGTGCACGGGATCGTGCCGCACAGCCGCGCCGCCGATACCATGGGCGCGATCCTCGCGCTGTTCGACAAGCATGGCGAGCGGATGAAGGCAGCGGGGCTGCGCACCGGCTTCCTGTGCTGCACCATCGCCCAGCAGGGCTTCCTGATCGAGCCTGTCTTCTTCTGGAAGGATGCGCGGCTCCCCTACCACGAGCGACGGCTGGCGCCCGATTATCTGGCGAAGCTGGAAGTCTTCCCGGCCGATGAGGTGGCGCGCGCGCTGGTGGCCGAGCTGCGCCGCGAGGTTGCCCTGCTGTTCATGCGCCAAGGCGGCATCCACTTCCAGATCGGCAAGGCCTACCCCTATCGGGAGGGCCGTCAGGAAGCGAGCTGGGACCTGCTGGAACGGGTCAAGAACGCCGTCGATCCCGATCGTCTGATGAACCCCGGCTCGCTCGGTCTCGATTAGGCATCTAGAGCAAATTTCGATCAGCCAGAATCATCTGATCGGAAAATTTTTCCATCTTTATAATAAGTTAGATCGGATTCACGCGTTCAATCCGAACGCGATCCGCTCCAGGCTACAGAACAGGCTTCGTCGTCCCCAGGAAGGCGATCACGACCAGCAGGCCGTAAAGGATCAGCACGAAGCGGATCGAGCCGTTGATGCCCTTTCTGAGGCCCGCCTCGATCTCGGGCGTGCTGCCCTCGACGCGCAGCCGCTCGAACCAGGGGAAGAAGGGTGCCAGACCCAGGTCGATGCCGATGGCGGCTGCGGCGATTGCACCGAACAGGATGACCTTCCAGGCCAGCCAGTCGGGCGGGAAGATCTGGTCGGTCACGAGAGCGTAGATCCCGAGGCCGACGAAGAGCAGGGTCAGCAGCGCCAGCCAGAGGGTCTGCACCTTCATCAGGGTCAGCTGGCGGGGCTTCCCCTCGCTCGCCGGAATGGCCAGCACCAGCGCCAGCCAGGCCAGCGTCAGCGCCCAGACGAGCACGAGCCAGCCACCATCGATCAGGCTGCCCCAGGCCAGCGCCAGGTGGCAGCCGACCGCGAACATCAACACGAATGCAACCCGCGGCGTCAGGTCGATGGTCAGGGCCATCTTCAGCAACAGCGCCCGCTGATCGTAGCTGAGGGTGCCGTCCTTGACCTTGGTCGCCAGCAGGAAGACGCCGAGGTCCGCCCCCAGCCAGAACACGAACAGCAGGATGTGCACAAAGATCAGGATATCGTGAGGATTCACCGCGCGGCCCTCAACCTCAGGTTATGGGATCAGGTCGAGAAATAAGCCGCGAGGGCGAGATTTGCGAGAGTGCCGCCCTTCAGTCGATCTGGCGGGGCATGCGCGCCGGAACGCTCGCCGACGGATCCCGCCCCACGGGCGCCCTGCCGAGCGGCGCCTGTGGCTGCAGCACCGCTGACGCGGCCGCCACCGTTTCCAGCAGGCTGGCGCGCAGCCCCTGCGGATCGGCACCCCGCACCCCGGCCAGCAGGCCCTGGATCATGCGCAGATCAAAGGGTGAAGGATCGCCCGGATTTGCAACAATCCGCGCCAGCCCGGCCGCTGCCGCGGACAGACGCACCGGATCGGGTGCCGTGCCCAGGCCATTGATGCGATCCTCATCGGTGATGGTACGAACCATCTTGCGTTGAGTGTTCCCGGGGCCGAGCCCATAGCTGAGGCGCACCTCGGCCAGGGCCGCGCCCGCGCCGGGCGGGGT
>CAZPBH010000433.1:0-2041 GCA_964584645.1 uncultured Rhodospirillales bacterium
GTCAGCTCCAGATCGACGAATTCGGGAATGCAGATATCCTTGCAGACCAGCCACTCGACACTCCCCTTAAGGGTCACCTGATCGGCGTCGAGGGTCGCCGGCGGTGTGACCTCGGCCAGCAGAAAGACTTCGCCCTCATAGCCATAATTGACGAGCGGGCCAAATGGCAGGGCCTCGGGTGCCGGCCAGTGCAGCTCGCTGACGGTGAAGCCCTCGGGCAGGGTCCAGGCGATGCTGGTCGCGATCCCGCTATCGCCGGGGTTGCGCCAATAGGTATGCCATTCGGGAATGATGTCCTGGCGCAGGGCGACCCAGAAGGGCTCGCCCTCCGTGATCGCCTCGTGCTCGGCCACCAGCTCGCCGGTGACATGGGGCGTGCTGACGGGGCCGGCTGCGGCGGGGCGGATATGGGCGGCGAGAGCAAGCGCCAGCACCAGCAGGCCCAGGATCATCGGTGCCAGGGTCGTGCAGCGGCGCTGCCAGAGCTGGCTCCATGCCCGCTGGGAAAGGCTGTGCTGATGCATTGTGGTTAACTCCACCTTGACCGCGCCTAAAACTCTTCGAAAAAGTGGCACCGATATGGCAAGCGCCCAATCCCCGGATCCGGATGTTCTTGCGCTGCCGGATGCCATGGTGCGGCCCCCGGCGGGATGGCGCTGGGGGCATTTTGCCCGGCCCGATGCCGGTATGCGCCGAATCCGCTCCGGCTGGGCGCGGCCCGAAGTGCCGCGGTCGCTCGCCGTGATCGCCCCCGGCTATAACGAGTTCGGCGAGAAGTATGTCGAACTGGCGGGCGAGCTGCTGGCGCGGGGCCATGGCGTGCTGGTGATCGACTGGATCGGGCAGGGGGGAAGCCTGCGGCCGGGGCCCGACCCTCGCTTCGGCTGGATGGAGGATCTGGACCACCATCGTGATGATCTGATCAAGCTGATCGAAGAGGGATTGCCGCCGGATCTGGCCGGTCTGCCGATCCTGATCTTTGCTCATTCGATGGGCGGGCTGATCACCCTCGCCGCGATGGAAAGGCACCCGGATCTGGCCCGCGCTCTGGTCTTGAGCGCCCCCTTGCTGGGGCTGGCGCTGGACCCGCTGCGGCAAAGGCTGGGGCCTTCGCTGGCACGGATGGCGGTGAGGCTGGGGCTTGGCGGTCGTCCCGTGCCGGGTCAGAGGCCGTGGGTGCCCAATGAAGCTCATCTGATTGCGGGTGACCCCGTCTTGTCCAGCGACCCGCTGCGGGGCAGCCTGAAGGAACGCTGGTACCGCGCCCGGCCCGCCTTGCGTTTGGGCGGGGTCAGCTGGGCGTGGCTCGATGCGGTGTTCCGAGGGCTGGAGCAGGTCACGCAACCTGCCAATCTTGCGCGCCTCAGCTGTCCCGTCCTGATCGGCCTTGCTGGCGATGATCGTGTCGTCAGCAACGCCGCGATCCGCACGGCCGCAGCCTTCCTTCCAACAAGCCGGCTGGTCGAGATCGAGGGCGCGGCCCATGAGCTCTGGATGGAGTGCCATGATCGGCGTCAGCGCTGGTGGAAGGCCGTCGACAGCTTCCTCGACGGTCTCGATCTCTAATCCGGCAACCCCGCCATCGCGCGCCAGGCTTCCTCACTCAGCACCTCGATGCCGAGTTCCTGCGCCTTCTTGAGCTTGGAGCCGGAATCGGCCCCGGCCACGAGGTAATCGGTGTTGGATGAGACCGAGCCCGTCACCTTCGCCCCGAGGCTTTCGGCCGTGGCCTTGGCCTCGGCCCGGCTCATGGTCGCGAGGCTGCCGGTAAAGACGACGACCTTGCCGGCCAGTCTCTGATCGCCCCCGGCGGGTCCGGCTACCTCCTCGACCTCGACCTGATCGGCAAGGGCGTCGAGTTCGCGCAAGTTCCGGGGCTCCTCGAAAAAGCCGACCAGATCGTCGGCCATGGCGATGCCGACCCCCTCGATGGCGCAGAGATCGGCAAAGGCCGGACCGATCCTCTCGGGCTTTTTCAACTCCTCGGGCTGTTCACGGCGTTCGGCCGCCGCACGCTCCATCGCCGACCGCCAGGCCTCCA
>CAZPBH010000434.1:0-388 GCA_964584645.1 uncultured Rhodospirillales bacterium
GGCTGGCGAAGGCGCCGCGCGGGTCGATGATCGTCACCTCATAACCAACCGCCCGGGCCAGCGGGGCCAGATGCTGGGCGATGTGCACCGCGCCGACGATCAGCAGGCGCAGGGGCGGGGCGTGGCTTTGAACGAAGATCTCCTGCTCGCCGATCTCGACGATGCCGGATTCATCCCGGGCCAGCATCGCGCGACATCGCTCCAGCGTGGCTTCATCAAGGCCAAGCGAGCCTTCCAAAGCCTCTTCATGAACAAGGGCTTGCAGGCCGTCGTTCAGGCTCGTTACAAGCGCCACAGCGCGCTTGTCCCGGCGTGCCGCCACCAGCTTTTCAAGAAGATCCGCGCGCATCTCTTCCGGTCCGGTTCAGCCCAGCTTCTCGATCCAGAT
>CAZPBH010000434.1:398-2040 GCA_964584645.1 uncultured Rhodospirillales bacterium
CCGCCACAGGCGAGGCCAACTTCCCAGGCCTGATCATTGCTGATGCCGAAGGTCAGAAGGCGCGGTTCGCCGGTCTCGATGGCGATCAGCGCCTCATGCACGACCGCCCCCTCGATGCAACCGCCCGAGACCGAGCCCTCGAAACCGCCCTCGCCATCCACGACAAGCTGGGAGCCCGCAGGCCGGGGGGCCGAACCCCAGGTCTCGACCACCGTGGCGATGGCGACCTGACGGCCGGCCTCGCGCCAGGCGAGCGCCAGCTCCGGCAGCTTCTCCGGCCCGAAACCTGTCGGCGCCGCCTCAGGCATGGGCCAGGCGCAGGGCCTTGCGCAGCATGGTGCCGGCAAGGTGGGCGCGGTATTCGGCATCGGCCTGCATGTCCTCATTGAGGTCATCGCGGTCGAGGACCAGCCCGGCCACCGCCTGCTCGCTGAATTCGGCTGCCAGCGCTGCCTCCGCCTCCGGCCAGCGGAAGGCGCAGGGGCCGGCACCGGTGACGCTGACCCTGATTGCATCGGGAAAGCGGGCCACAAAGACCCCAGCCAGCGCGTACCGGCTCGCCGGGTTGCGAAACTTGGCATAAGCCGCCTGTTCAGGCACCCGGAAGGCGATCGCCGTGATCAGCTCGCCCGGCTCCAGCGCCGTCTCGAACAGCCCGAGGAAGAAATCATCGGCCGGGATCGTCCGGTTCGTGGTGCGTATCTCCGCATCCAGCGCCAGCACTGCGGCCGGATAGTCGGCTGCGGGATCGCTGTTGGCGACCGAGCCGCCAAGCGTGCCACGATGGCGCACGGCCGGATCGCCGATACCGCCGGCCATCCGGGCCAGGGAGGGCAGGCGAGCCAGCAGGATCGGATCGCGGTTCACCCTCATCCCTGACCCCGCGCAGTTCCTCGACCCGGCTCAGATCGACGAGCGTGGAGGGCATGGCGAGCCGCTGCTTGAGCGTGGGAATGAGCGTCATGCCGCCGGCCAGCGCCTGCGCCATGTCATCTTCCTTCAGAAGGCGGGTGACTTCCGCGAGGCTGGTCGGCCGCTCAAGGGCAAAATCGTACATCGCACTCTCCCTTGCTGGCTTCAGACGGTGCCGCGCTGGCCTTCGGCGCAGGCCCGGATCGCCTTGACGATGTTCTGATAGCCCGTGCAACGACACAGATTGCCCTCAAGCCAGTGGCGAATCTCGCTGTCGCTGGGGTCGGGATTGTGGCGCAGCAGATCGACGGCACTCATGATCATCCCCGGCGTGCAGAAGCCGCATTGCAGGCCATGATGTTGCCGGAAGGCTTCCTGCATGGGGTGCAGCTGGCCGTTGCGGGCCAGCCCCTCGATGGTCGTGACCTCCGTGCCGTCGGCGGTGGCGGCCAGCATCGTGCAGGCTTTCACGCTGTGGCCGTCGATGTGCACCACACACGCACCGCACTGGCTGGTATCGCAGCCGACATGGGTGCCGGTCAGGCCAAGGTCGTAGCGCAGCACCTCGACCAGCAGCCGATTGGCCGGGACGGTCAGGTCATGGGTTTCACCATTCACCTTCAAGGTAATGGCGACGGTTTCAGAAGCGGTGGTCATTTTGGCCTCAATCGACTCACGCGAACACTAACAGCAAAACGATGATCAGGCCGATCAACCCGCCAACCCAGAT
>CAZPBH010000435.1:0-2021 GCA_964584645.1 uncultured Rhodospirillales bacterium
GCTCAGCCCCTCGAGGATCGCCGCCACAGCCTCGTCGGTCGAACGGGCGCGGTCGGTATCCTCGATCCGCAAGAGGAACCGGCCCCCGTGCTTGCGTGCGAACAGCCAGTTGAACAGGGCCGTCCGGGCACCGCCGATATGGAGAAAACCGGTCGGCGAGGGCGCGAAGCGGGTGATGATGGGGCTCGGCGGGTCGGGAGTGGCCATGATATGAACAGGACGCGGTTGGGCTCGGTGATGTCCGCGAAGGTGGCCGCCCGCAGCGCACTTGCCAAGCAAGGAACAGGATATCCGGTCTGCCATGAGCTCTCCCGTGGCCCTCTTGCGCTCCTTCACGGCCCGGCTGGCGGCGATGCTGGAGGCCGAACGCAGCCGCTGGATCGCGTGGGTTCCTGTCGCGCTCGGGATCGGCATCGGGATCTATTTCAGCCTTCCTGCCGAACCGCCGCGCGGTCTGGGCTGGCTGATGCTGGCCGGCCTCGGCTTCGCGGCTCTGCGGTCGGAGAGCTGGCGGAGCGCGCTGATCGTGGCAGGCTGGATCGCGCTGGGCTTCGCGCTGGCTCAGGCACGCACCCATCAGGTCAGCGCCCCACGGCTTGTCGCCGAAACCGGCATCATCGACATTGCGGGGCGGGTGGCCGAGATCGACCGCCGACCCGCCGGCAGCCGCGTGATCCTTGAGGATGTGACGCTTGAACGCCTGGCCCCTGAGGCCACGCCCGAACGTGTGCGGGTTGTTCTCACGCGCTATTCCCCGGTGCCGGAGGCGGGCGAGCGTATCGCCCTCAGGGGCAATCTGGGGCCGCCACCCGGACCGGCCGCCCCCGGGGCCTATGACTTTGCGCGCCGGGCATGGTTCGAGCGGCTGGGGGCTGTGGGCTATACGGTCAGCCATGTCGAGATCGTCGAGGCGCGTTCGCGGTCGGATGGTTTCGCGGCAGCTGTCGAACGCTCGCGCCAGCGCCTGGGCACCCTGATCCGGGAACGGCTCGACGAGCCGGCCGCTTCGGTGGCGGTCGCACTCACCACGGGTGAACGTGGCGGGCTGGACGAGGAGGTGGTCGAGAACCTGCGCGATGCCGGCATGGCCCATCTGCTGGCGATCTCGGGGCTGCATGTCGGCCTGCTGGCCGGAGCTGTCTTCCTGCTGTTACGGCTTGCTATGGCTGGCTGGCCGCGGCTGGCGCTGGCCCTGCCGGTCAAGAAGCTCGCAGCGGCCGGGGCGCTGGCGGCCGCGGCAGGGTATACCGTGCTCGTGGGGGCGCCCATCCCGACCCAGCGGGCGCTGATCATGGTCGCCGTGGTTTTCGCAGCGATCATGCTTGATCGAAGGGCGCTCTCGATGCGCTCCGTCGCCCTGGCGGCGATGGCGATCCTGGTCCTGTTTCCGGAATCGCTGCTGAGCGCCAGCTTCCAGCTGTCCTTCGCAGCCGTGGTTGCGCTGATCGCAGCCTATGAGAGCTTTGCCCGCGACCAGGCAGCCCTCAGGGCGAGCTTTGGGCCCATTCTCGTGCCGGTCTTCTATGTGGGCGGGGTGGCGCTGACCACGCTGATCGCTTCGGCGGCCACAACCCCGGCCACGCTCTACCATTTCCAGCATGCCGCCGCGGTCGGCACCATCAGCAATCTGATCGGCGTTCCGGCCATGGCCTTCATCGTCATGCCGGCCATCGTGGGGTTCCTTGCGCTGCTGCCGCTCGGCCTGCACGAGGTCGCGCTCTGGGTCATGGAACAGGGTGTGAGGCTCATCATCTGGGCAGCGGATTGGGGGGCTGGCCTGCCTCATGCCCATATCACCGTGCCGGCGATGGGGCCCGCTGCCTATCTCTGCCTCATGGCCGGTGGCCTCTGGCTGTGTCTGTGGCAGCGGCGCTGGCGTCTGGCGGGGCTTGTCATGATCGTGCCTGCCCTTCTTCTCGCAACCACCCATCGCCCGCCGGACCTTCTGGTGGGGGAGGGCGGGCGGCTCGTGGCCCTGCCGACCGAGGAGACGCTCTGGTTCACGGATCGGCGGGTCGGGC
>CAZPBH010000436.1:0-2021 GCA_964584645.1 uncultured Rhodospirillales bacterium
GGCAGCTCGATCATGCCGGGCAAGGTCAACCCGACGCAAAGCGAGGCGC
The DNA here is from genome assembly GCA_964584645.1 of uncultured Rhodospirillales bacterium. Taxonomy (GTDB): domain Bacteria; phylum Pseudomonadota; class Alphaproteobacteria; order CAZPBH01; family CAZPBH01; genus CAZPBH01. Next base: position 50 of record CAZPBH010000436.1, read on the forward strand.
TCACACAGATCTGCTGCCAGGTGTTCGGCAACCATGTCGCCATCACCGTGGGGGGCTCGAACGGGCATTTCGAGCTGAACGTCTTCAAGCCGGTGATGATCGCCAACCTGCTCGAATCGATCCGGCTGCTGGCCGATGGCTGCCGCAGCTTCGCCCAGAACTGCGTCGTCGGGATCGAGGCCAATGAGGAGCGCATCGACAAATTGATGCGTGAAAGTTTGATGTTGGTCACAGCACTCAATCCGCATATCGGCTACGACAATGCCGCGAAGATCGCCAAGACTGCCCATGCAGAAGGCAGCACCCTGAAGGAAGCGGGCATCAGGCTCGGCCTTCTGACAGGGGAACAGTTCGATCAGTGGGTGCGGCCGGAAACCATGGTCGGCCCACGCGCCTGAGGACGCGGCACATGGCGGCTTCGGGTGGGGTTCAACAGGGCTGCCACAGGAAGGCCGCAACCTTCCTTTAACGGGTCAGTCTGTAATTTCCGCGTTTCGCAGCCGGAGCGATTCGGGATGCGCGATGCGGGGACGACGCGAAGGGAAGGGCATCTTCATGCTCCGATTGCCGCGCCGGTCTGAGGGGACGCTGCCGATGGACATGATTCGCAAACGCTCGGTCACCATTGCCGGGCACCGCACCTCGATCAGCCTCGAGGAACCGTTCTGGGACGGGCTCAAGCGCATTGCCCATGCGCGCGGCCAGACCCTCAACGCGCTCGTCGGCGAGATCGACGCGGAGCGCAAGGGCAATCTGTCCTCGGCGCTGCGCGTCTATGTACTCCGCCATTTCATGGAAGGCCGGCGCCTGTTCGGCGGCGATATCCACCCCGCCATGGGCATGGTCGCGATGTCGGGCGAGGACGACTGAGCCGGCTAGTCGAGCAGGAACAGGCTGAGCTGCGGGAAGATCACGACGATCGCCAAGGCCACCAGCATCAGCCCGATGAACGGCAGGACGGACTTGCAGATCGTGCCGAAATCCTCCCTGAACGCGCCCATCGCGATGATCAGGTTGAGCCCCATCGGCGGCGTCAGATAGCCGATTTCCAGATTGACGATCATCATGATCCCGAACTGCACGGGATCGAGCCCGAATTCGGCCGCCACCGGCTGCAGCAGCGGCCCGAGGATCAGCACGGCCGAGCCGATGTCGATGAAGAACCCGACGATCAGCAGCAGGACATTCGTTGCCAGCACGAACGACCAGGTCGAGGTGAAGAAATCCTGCAGCACCCCGATCATGTTCTGGGGCACCTGCTCGAACACCAGGAAGGTGTTCAGGCTGACCGCCAGGGCGAGCACCGGAAACAGCGAGCCCAGCAGGCGCGTGGTGTCGGTGACGACATCGAGGATCTCCCGCGGTTTCATCTCCCGGTGGATCAGCAACTCGATCACGAGGGCCGCCAGCACCGCCACGGCCGCGCTCTCGGTCGGGGTGAAATAGCCCGAATAGATGCCGCCGAGGATGATCACCGGCAGCGACAGCGCCCAGATCGCCTTGCGGAAGGCCGTCCAAAGCTCGCCCAGCCCCGGCCATTCGATCCCGCGCGTGGGGGCTTGGCCTTCAAGCTTGCCCCAGACCGGCACGGCCGGCGCCTGCCAGTTGGCGATCATCGCATAGGCACCGAACAGGCTGACGAGCAGAATGGCCGGCCCGATCCCGGCGATGAACAGATCGGCGATGGATGTCTGGGTCATCACCCCATAGAGGATCAGCGGGATCGAGGGCGGGATGATGATGCCCAGCGTCCCCCCAGCACAGATCGACCCCAGCGCGAAGGGCTTGGAATAGCCCTCCTTCAGCAGCGCCGGATAGAGGATCGCGCCCACCGCCAGAAGGGTCACCGCACTTGAGCCCGAAATCGCCGCAAAGACGGCACAGGAGAGGATCGTCGCCACCGCCAGCCCGCCCGGCATCGGCTTGGCCAGCACCCGCATCAGGCCGTTCAGCCGCTCGGCGATCGAGCCGC
>CAZPBH010000437.1:0-1575 GCA_964584645.1 uncultured Rhodospirillales bacterium
GCGCACGAGCGCAACGCGCGGTCATGATCGGCGACAGCCCGGCCGATATCGAGATGGCCGCCCGCGCCGGGGTCGCCGCCATCGCGGTCAGCTGGGGCTATGGCCGGCGGGACGCCCTGATGGCCGCCGGAGCGGCGCATCTGGCCGAACATCCATCGGAACTGCCTGAGCTTGTCGACACCCTGATCGGAGGTGCCTGAATGACCCGTCCTGTGCTGGCCGCCCTCGGCGGCATCCTTGCCGTCCTCATGCTGCTCGTGGGGGCGGTCGCGGTCGTGGTTGCCACCCTCGACACCAACAGCCTGCGCACTCTGGCCGAAGAGCGGCTGAGTGCGGCGCTTGATCGGCCTGTGACCCTCGGGGAGGAGAGTTCGGTCTCGGCCTCCCTGACCCCGGAGCTTGTGGTCAGCGGCCTGCGTATCGCCAATCCCGACTGGGCCGCGGCCGACAACCTGCTGACGGCCGAGGAGCTGCGGCTGCGTCTGGCGCTGATGCCCCTGTTCGGCGGCCGCGTGGTCGTGGAGGATATCCGCCTTCAGGGTGTCGCTCTCGCGCTGGAACAGGACGCCCAGGGTCGGGCGAGCTGGACGCTGGGCGCAGAGGAGGATGGGACGGCGCCCGCTCAGGCCTCGACAGAGGCAGGTGCCGGCTTCGATCTTCAGCTCGATTCCGCCAGCGCCCGCGACATCACGGTCGAGCTGCGCCTGCCGGGGCAACCGCCGGTGCAACTGAGCCTTGCCACCCTGACGGGCAGTGCCTCAGGGTCAGGGTTGAACCTGGAGGGGGGTGGCGCGCTCGCCGATGCGCCGCTGAGCCTCGAGCTTCGCGGCGGCACGCTGACGGCCCTTCAGGCAAGCGACGCCCCCTGGCCGGTGGAGTTGCGCGTCGAGCTCGGGCCCCTTCAGGTCGAGGGCACGGGTGCCGTTACCCCGAACGCCGCCGGTACGGGCTCGCCGGGTGCCGATCTGCAGATATCGGCAAGGCTTGAGGGCGATCCCGCACCGCTCGAGAAGCTGATCGGTGCGGCGCTGCCGCGTCTCGCCGCCACGGAAATCACGGGCAGGGCCAATCTGGCGGGTGAGCGGGCGAGCCTTGATGATTTCCGGCTCACAAGCGGGGAGAGCGAGATCACCGGTGGCCTGACGCTGGAGATGGCGGGGGCGAAACCCCGGCTTGTTGCCACCTTGCGCGGGCCGCTGGTCGATCTCGATGCCTGGCTGCCTGATGGGGGACAGGGTGAAGGGTCCGGTGCCGTTCCGGCTTCGACCCGTCTGTTTTCCGACGAACCGCTGCCTCTTGAGGCCTTGCGGGACGTCGATGCCGAGATCGATCTTGCGCTGGGGCAGGTGCGCGCAGCCGGTCTGGAATTTGATGATCTGCGCCTCGGGCTCGGGCTAAGCGGGGGGGTGCTCGATCTCGAACCGGTCGAGCTGGCAGCCTATGGCGGAACCGTTCTGGCCAGTGCCCGCCTCGATGCGACCCCGCAGAGCCCCCGTATTGCGGTGCAAGGCGCCATTCGGGATCTCGATTACGGGCAGGTGCTGGGCGCGCTCGATATCAGCCAGCAGGTGCGCG
>CAZPBH010000437.1:1585-2017 GCA_964584645.1 uncultured Rhodospirillales bacterium
AACAGTGGAGTTCGATCTCGCCGGGCGGGGTGCGAGTGCTGCGGCCCTTGCAGGTTCCTCATCGGGCAGCCTTTTCGTGCTGATGGGGCCCGGACAGATCAACTCACGCTGGCTGCAGGCCCTGGCCGGTGAGATCCTGGCAGCCCTGACCCCCAATATGGAGCGTCGGGACGTCACGGTCCTGACCTGCGGCGCCGGCCGTCTCGCCCTCGATCAGGGTGTCGGCCGGACCGAGGCGCTGCGCCTCGAGACCGACCGGCTTGCCGTTGCGGGCGCCGGTGCTGTCGATCTGGGGGAGGAGCGCATCGACATGCTGCTTCGTCCGCGGGTCAAGGCCGAGCAGGTGGGCGATGTCGCGCCTGCCGTGCGCCTCACCGGATCGCTTCTCGATCCGGAGATCAGGCCCGATGCACGCAGCCTGATCACCGGGGC
>CAZPBH010000438.1:0-2009 GCA_964584645.1 uncultured Rhodospirillales bacterium
CCGGGTCGGACAGGCGCGCGTGGTGACCCACCACGTAGGCGGTGGCGTCGCTGGTGCCGGGATCGGGGGGGCGATTGGAGCTGGGATCGGCGCGGCGGGCGCAGGGGTCGCCGCAGCTCCGGGTCTGGTCATAGGTGCCCTGACCGGTGGCGGCATTGGCGCCGGCGCTGGCGGGCTGATCGGCGCCACCACTGGGGGGATCGGCGCTGCGCTCACAGTCGCGGATTTCGGCTCCGGCGCGGAGAGCGACTCGACCACGGAGCTCGACACGGTCACGACAACCTCGTCATTCGGCGAACGCGAGATCGAAGCCGAGATGCTCCAGGACATCGAGGAGCGCACCCAGCAGCACTCGAGCACCTCGCGCAGCCGGCGCGCGTCGATCGTGCAGGAGGTGTCGCAATCCGAGACCGAGAAGGTGACGACTCGGGTTGTGACCAACTATAACCACATGCATGCGCTTACCATTCAATACTTCGAGGTCGTGCAGCTCTATGCGGTACGCACGACGCTGGTCAGCCGCAAGCGTTGCCTGTACGTGCCATTTCAGCCCATCAAGCAGTGGACCTCAGACTTGGTGAACGTCTTTCGCGCCCAGTTGATCCGCGCGGCGCTGACGGCGGATGTCGCCTATTCTCTTGCGACCACTGCCGACACCACGGTCTTGTCTTCACCGACCTACGGGATGGTCCCCGAGGAGCGACGGCGCACTTTCGCCCATGAGCTCTCCTACGGCGCCTTCAATTATGCGAACTTGCCAGGCAACGGCTCGCCGCTCCAGAAGGCGCGGGCGACGCTGAATGCCTACATCTCCAGTGATCCGCTCAACGGCTGGCGACTGCCTAGCAGCTTTCGCCTATCCTTCGTGTTCGGGCTTCATACACAAGGTGTTGGTCCATTTAATAATAAAATAAGGGAACCTGTAAAGCGAGATGTGGTGGTGTATTTGCGAAGCGGCGAGCGCATCGTGATCGAAGATGGAAATTATAGCGACCGAAATCTGCGTCTTTCAAAGATAAGCCATATCGATTTCGAAATCACGAACGAAACTCCTTCGGACTGGAGCTTTGATGAAAATTGGCCGCCAAATGACGTGGAGTATTGGCATGCGACAGTTTTGCTCCAGCCTGAGGGGGCTGGGAGTTTGGAGAGCGACCGAGAGGGGCTAGTTAGCTTTACTACCCTTTACGCCTTGAGTTTGCAGCAGCTAAGCGAAAACACGTTGACCATCCCGGTGGTGCGATTTACCCAATCTATGGCCACCGCAAGCATCCTCGAGCATCTCAACGACAATACCCGCCACTACTCGGCACGCATCCTTGCAAATAGGCACAATCCCCTACTGCCCGCGATCCTCAGTAAGTACAGTTACGAAAACAAGCCATTGCTCGACATCGTCGACCAAAAACCGGTGGCGGTGAGCGGCAACAGCCTAGTGTTCGAATTGCACCTCCAGGACGAAGCGGAAGATGGGGCGGAACGCTTCAAGCCAGGGAGGGTCAGCAATAGCCGGGTAGTCCCGGTGGGCACCGGCGGCGTCTTTGCCGAGGCCGTTCAGGGCCGTGCCAATGCCGCTGAGCTGATGGACTTGACGCGATTCTGGAACTGGCAGGATTCCCCCATTCCGATTGTTGCGCCGGAGATCGCTGCGATACAGACCGGCTCCCGTGCGACCGAAGCCGACGTGCGCCCCGGGACGCTCGATCCTGCCGTGGTAGACTTCACCGAGGGCGGTTCGCTGCCCCCACCGGAGGGCCTGCCCGCAGCGCTCACCGCTATCTCTGCCGACCTGTTCCGGGACATGAGCGGTATCGCGCAGACTGCGCAACTGGCTCAGGCGTCGCTCGAGCAGGCGGTGCAGGGGGCTATTGCCACAGGCGACGACGCTTCCGAAAACCTCAAGCAAGGCCTGCAGCTGACGAAGGACCTGCTGACGAAGATTCTGCAGACCAACAGTGACTTCGCGGGCAAGCTCGTGGACACCGGCTTTGGCGCTATCGGGCAGGGTG
>CAZPBH010000439.1:0-2006 GCA_964584645.1 uncultured Rhodospirillales bacterium
GGCCGACCGCCGTTTCGGCCAGAACTTCCTGCTCGATCTCAACCTGACGGCCGCCATCGTGCGCGGTGCCGGCCCTCTGGCGGGGGTGCATGTGGTGGAGATCGGACCCGGGCCGGGCGGGCTGACCCGGGCGCTGGCCGCCGCCGGACCGGCCTCGCTGACCGTGATCGAGCGCGACCGCCGCTTCCTTCCCGCCCTGCAACCCCTTGCCGACCAGCTGGGCGAACGGCTGCGCATCGTCGAGGCCGACGCGCTGGAGGTCGATGCCGCCAGCCTCACACCGGCGCCGCGCGCCATCATCGCCAATCTGCCCTACAACATCGCCTCGCCGCTGCTGGTCGGCTGGTTGCGGCAGATCGAGGCCTTCACATCGCTGACCCTGATGTTTCAGAAGGAGGTGGCCGAGAGGCTGACCGCCTCGCCCGGCGGGGGCACCTACGGCCGCCTTTCGGTGCTTGCCCAATGGCGTGCCGAGACGCGGCGCGTGCTCGACCTGCCGCCGGCGGCATTCACGCCCCCGCCCAAGGTCGCAAGCCGGGTCGTCCGGCTGAGCCCGCACCCGCCGGACCTCTCCGGCGCCACCCCGCGCCAGCCGGCCTTCACGAGCATGGAGCGGGTGCTGGCGGCAGCCTTCGGACAAAGGCGGAAGATGCTGCGCGGGGCGCTGCGCGCGCTCGGACCGCCTTCCATGGTGGAGGCCCTGCTGGCCGCTGCCGAGGCCGCCCCCGAGGAGCGTGCAGAGCGGCTGAGCGTGGCACAGTTCTGCAAGATGGCCTGCGCCTTCGAGGATGCGACCGCTCAGCTTTCCTGAAGACCCCGCACGAATTCCGCGAGACCCACCTGGCGCTTGCGGCGCAGCCGCTCGGCCTCGAGGATCGCCTGCAACCGGGCGAGCGTCACCTCGACGTCGTGATTGACCACGACATAGTCATATTCGCTGTAATGGGTCATCTCCTCGCCCGCCTTGGCGAGACGACGGGCGATCACATCGTCCGGATCCCGGGCGCGGGCACGCAGCCGCCGCTCGAGCTCGACCGCGCTGGGCGGCAGGATGAACACACAGACCAGATCATCACGGGCCGATTCGGCGAGTTGCTGGGTGCCCTGCCAGTCGATGTCGAACAGCACGTCGCGGCCGCCCGCCAGCGCCTTTTCCACCGGCGCGCGCGGCGTCCCGTAGTGATGGCCGTGGACGAAGGCGTGCTCGAGCATTTCCCCGCGATTGACCCGCAGCCGGAAGTTCTCCTCGTCGGTGAAATGATAGTCCTGCCCGTTCACCTCGCCCGGCCGGCGCGGGCGCGTGGTGGCCGAGATCGACAGGGTGAGCAACGAATCGCCAGCCAGCAGGCGGCGCGACAGGGTCGTCTTGCCAGCCCCGGAGGGCGAGGACAGCACGAACAGCAGGCCCCGGCGGCGAATGTCCGGCGGGGTCGTCCCGCCCTCATCGGCTTCGCCTGAACGCGGCTGCATCATCGTTTTCCCGGGTGGGCCATCGGCATCCTGGGCCATGGGCATCTATTGCAGGTTCTGGACCTGCTCGCGCAGGCGGTCGATGGTCGTTTTCATCGCCAGACCGATCTGCGTCAAGGCCAGATCCCGGGCCTTCGAGCACAGGGTGTTGGCTTCGCGATTGAGTTCCTGGGCCAGAAAGTCGAGCTGACGGCCGACCGCCCCGCCCTCGGCCAGCAGGGCGCGCGCGGCCTCGACATGGGCTTCGAGCCGGTCGATCTCCTCCCGCGCATCGCTGCGGGCAGCGATCAGGGCCAGTTCCTGGGCAAGACGTTCCTCGGGCACATGGGCAGCACCGGCGCTAAGCAGCTCGGCCATCTGGCCTTCGAGGCGGGCACGCAGGGCGCCCGGCTGCAGCTCTTCGGTCGCCCGCGCAGCACGGGCCTGACCGACCAGTTCATCCAGATGCTCCGCGACCAGCGCTGCCATTGAGGCCCCTTCGCCGCGCCGCGCGGCTGCCAGATCGTCGAGGGCGGTCAGTGCCGCCGCCTCGATCG
>CAZPBH010000440.1:0-2005 GCA_964584645.1 uncultured Rhodospirillales bacterium
GCGCCGGGTTCGCCAGCGCGATGATGCGCGGGTTTTCAGGCAGCGGGACAGGGCGGGGATCGGAGGCGGGCGGGGTCGCCAGAGCGGGTTCGGCCATGGGCCTCTTATGCGCCATCGGAGGGCGGCGCGGCAAGCGGCATGGCATGCCGGATGAGCAGGATCCGGGCCTCCTCGCTGGTTGCGCTGGCGATGGTCTCGAGATCGAAGGACCAGCCCGCCCGGGCGGCGGCGACCTCCTCGGCGGCCTTCCTGCCCTTGGGAAAGATGGCCAGGGTATCCGGCCCGATCAGGGGCCGGGCGAGGCCGAGCAGGATGGGCAGGGGCTTGAGGGCGCGGGCGGTGACGATGGCCGGCGGGCGGGTGACGGTGAAACGTTCGACCCGCTTGCAGGCGACCCCGACATTGGTCAGCGCCAGCTCGCGCACCGCCTCGGCCAGGAAGGCGGCCTTGCGGCTGTCGGTCTCGATCAGGGTCACCTGCAGCGAGGGCCGCAGTATGGCGAGGATCAGGCCGGGCAGCCCGGCCCCGCTGCCGAGATCAACGAGCGTGCGGGCCGCACCCGGAATGAGCGGGTCAAGCTGCGCGCAATCGGCGACATGACGCTCCCACACCTCCGACAGGCTGGTCGGCGCGACGAGGTTGATCCGCGCGTTCCAGCGGGTCAGGAGATCGACATAGGCATCCAGCTGCGCCAGCGTTTCACGTGAAACGCCTTGATGGCTCAACCATTCCCTGCCGTCTTGTCCGGCCGGCGGTGTCGGGCTAGGCTCAATCATCGGATCAGCAAGGGGGCCTCATCGAGGGGCGGCAGGGGGACGATCATGAGCTGGCTTTCCAGAACATTGCGGGACTATTTCGGCGGCCCGGCCATGCTGTACGCGCCGCAGAAGATACGCGCGGGCGAAGGCGGCGCCAAGCTTGCGGCAACCGGGCGCGATGCCGAGGACATCACCTATTTCAACAAGCAATTCACCCAGCCGGGCGAGAACGGCGTAAGCGTCAGCAACGGCGCAGCCCTGTATGTGGGTATCTCGCTCGATGCCAGCCGCAATCCCGACCAGCCGGAGCCGGTCGTGCACATCACCCGGCCGGGCGAGCTGAAGCAGGCCGGTGACGGCTCGGGCTATCTGGCGACCGACACCTACACGAAGACCGAAGCGCTCGACCGCTTCCGCGTGCTCTCGCATGATTTCGGCGATCTGGTGAAGGAGCGCGCGGCCGCCCACACGGCCGGCGGCGGTGAACTCAAGGATGATCGCGGGGCCGCGATGCCGGGCTTTGGCGAGTATTTCAAGCTCAAGGAAGAGGGCTGGATCAGCAAGCTGTTCAAGCCGAAAGACCCGCAGATGGTGCGCATGACGAGCGAGATCGAAGCCCTCGCCCACGCCCATGACGATCTGTCGATGCACGCCCACACGATCCGGGAAAAGCCGGGCATCCGCACCACCGGCGAGCCCGCCGCGCGCCGGCCCCAGAACGCGCCGGGCGTCTGAGCGCGTAAGGGCTTACAGGGACATTTTCAGGAAAAGGAACACCGCCCATGCTTGCGCAGATCGCTGTCGGGTCGAGTGGCCGCCCCGTCCTTCTGGTCTTCGGTCAACTGCCGGCCGATCAGCCGATCAATCTGGTCCTGAACGACAGCGATGGCTTTACGCTGCGTGTCGGCGCCGACACCATCGGTGATTATGAAGGCTTCGCGCCGGAGGCCATGAGCGCCCTGCGCAGCGCGGAGGAAGTGCCGGTGGTCGAGATCGCCGATCCGAAGCTGCCTTTCGAGCGCGCTACCAACATCGCCTATGTCAGCTGAGGCCATCGGCCAAGGGAGAGCCAGGGGCCCGGGCTGATCGTCGCACAGGCGTCGAAACCGCCTCAGGCCGCGCGCTTGCCGTCCTTCCTGACATGGCGGAGCAGCGCCAGCGTCGCGGCGGGCGTGATGCCGGGCAACCTTGCGGCCGCCCCCAGCGTGGGGGGGCGCGCCGTCGCCAGGGTCTCGCGCACCTCGTTG
>CAZPBH010000441.1:0-2001 GCA_964584645.1 uncultured Rhodospirillales bacterium
CCCAGCAGCGGGCCGCTCAGGGCCGCGACGATCAGCGGGGCGGTGAACAGCACAGTCATCGCCGCCGCCACCGACAGATAGCGCAGGCCGACCACAAAGGTCAGCCAGGCCGCCATCACGAGCGCCACCCGCAGCAGGTTGAGCGCCGGGCGCGGCGGCGGACGGGTGAACAGCCCGACCTCGCGCCGGGCGAGCCAGAGCACCGGCAGCAGGCCGACCAGCCCGCGCACCAGCACGATCTGGAACAGCCCGCCGCCCTCATCCAGCCAGCGGGCGGAGAGATCCTTGAGCGTGTTCATGAGGGTGGCCGCCAGCATCAGGGCGACCGCACCCAGAAGCAACGCTGGCGGAGGCGCCGCGCTGTCCCCTTCCCCCGCCGGCGCGCTCAAGCGTCGCCGTAGCGGCGGCTGAGCTCCATCATCTCCGGCACGCCGGTCAGCTCGTTCATGCGCGGCAGGTCGATCATCGCCTCGCGCCGATGGCGGGTATCGCCCTTCGCCCGCAGATCGGCATAGGCAGCGCGCACCGCATGAACGGCCGCGAACCCGGCCGTGCCCGGGAACAGCGCCAGCCTGTAGCCGAGATCGGCCAGCTCGCGCGCCGAATGGACAGGCGTGATCCCGCCCTCGACCAGATTGTGCATCAGCGGCACCCGGTCGGCGAACTGGCTGGCGATGACCTTCATCTGGTCCACGCTTTCAGGCCCCTCGACGAACAGCACATCGGCGCCAGCGGCCAGATAGGCGTCACAGCGCGCCAATGTGGCCTCGAAACCGTCGATGGCGAGCGCGTCGGTGCGGGCGATGATGACCGTGTCGGCACGGCTGGCCGCATCGCGGGCAGCCTTCAGCTTGCCGACCATCTCGGCCGTCGCGATCACCTGCTTGCCGGCCATGTGGCCACAGCGCTTGGGCGCCAGCTGATCCTCGAGCTGAATGCCGGCGGCGCCGGCCCGCTCGAACACAGCGACGGTGCGCTGGACATTCAGGGCATTGCCGAAGCCGGTATCGGCATCGACGATCACCGGCAGATCGACACGCTCGGTGATCAGGGCCAGCTGGTCAGCGACCTCGCTCATGCCGACAAGGCCCATATCGGGCCGACCATGGCGCTGGAAGGCCAGCATGCCTCCTGACAGGAACAGCGCCTCGAACCCGGCCTCGGCCGCCAGCAGCGCCGACATGCCGTCCCAGATGCCGGGCACCTCCATCACCTCGTCACGATGGAGCAGGCCGCGCAGCGCCCTGGCCGCCGTGACAGGGGCGCTCATGGCTGAAAGCCCGGCAGCGGGTCCTGCACCAGCGCCTCGGTGATGTGGCCGTCATTGTTGGCCATGTACCAGCGGGCGAGTTCCTCACGCGTCGTGAACCAGACGGAACCGAGGCTCTTCGCATGGGCGAGGAATTCCCGCACCGCACGGATGCGATAGGCCCGGCCCGTCACATGCGGATGCAGGCCGACATTCATCAGCAGGCCGGTATCGTGCTTGACGGCCTCCTGGTTCAGGACGTTGAGCTCTTCGACAAGGATGTCGCGGAACTCGTCGGTCGTATGCCCTCTCCGGGTCAGCAGGGTGAAGTCGTTGATCTCGTTGGTATAGGGCGTGCTGACGATCCGCCCGCTCGGGGTCTCCAGCATATAGGGCTGATCGTCGTTCATGATGTCGCAATAGAACACCAGCCCGTGGCGCGCCAGAATGTCCGGGGTGTTCAGCGTGCCGCGCAGGCTCGACGACAGCCAGCCCCTGGCCGGCTTGCCGACGAACTTTTCATAGGTGGCGAGCGTGCGGCGGATGATGTCTTCCTCCACCTCCGGCTGATGCGCCACCGTCGCCAGCAACTCGCCCTGTTCGTAATTGTGGGCGACCAGCTCCCAGCCGCGGTCGAGGGCGGCGCGCACCATCTGCGGGCGCTCCCGGATCGTCACGGCGTTGGTCGTGCAGCTTGCCGGCACGCCCAGTTCGTCGAAGAGCGCCGTGAGGTGCCGATAGTTCGGGTCGTT
>CAZPBH010000442.1:0-2000 GCA_964584645.1 uncultured Rhodospirillales bacterium
GGGTGCCCGGGATGATCGACGAATTTCCGATCCTGGCCATCGCTGCCGCCTGTGCCGAGGGGACGACCCACATGACCGGGCTGGCCGAATTGCGGGTGAAGGAAAGCGACCGGCTGGCCCGGATCGCCGAGGGACTGGCCGCCTGCGGGGTGGCCGTGGAAGCCGGCGATGACTGGCTGAAGGTGCACGGCAAGGGCGGTGCCCATGGCACGCCCCCGCCGGGCGGGGCGGTGGTTGCGACGGCGCTCGACCACCGCATCGCGATGAGTTTCCTGGTGATGGGGCTGGTCAGCGCCGAGCCGGTGGTGATCGATGACGGGGGCGCCATCGCCACGAGCTTTCCGGGCTTTACCGGGCTGATGGCCGCGCTGGGCGCCAGGATCGAACCCCACCCGGCTTCATGAGCGGGGCCGGACCTGACCCCAGCATCCCCGCCCCGCTCGTCATCGCCGTCGATGGGCCGGCCGCCGCCGGCAAGGGCACGCTGGCACGGGCGCTGGCCGCAAGGCTCGGATTTGCCCATCTCGACACGGGTGGCCTTTACCGGGCGGTGGGGCTGGCGCTGATCCGTGCCGGCCGGGACCCGGCCGATGAGGACGCCGCCATCGCGGCCGCGCAGAGCCTCGATCCCGCCCTGCTGGATGACCCGGCCCTGCGGACCGATGCGACAGCCCGCGCCGCTTCGGTCGTCTCGGCCCTGCCGGGCCTGCGCACCGCCCTGATCGACCGCCAGCGCAGCTTCGCGGCCAGCCCGCCGGGCGGGGCCGCCGGGGCGGTTCTGGACGGTCGGGACATCGGCACGGTCATCTGCCCGGAGGCGCCGGTGAAGCTGTTCGTGACAGCCGATGTGACGGTGCGCGCCGAACGCCGGACACGGGAGTTGCAACAGGCGGGCCGTCCCGCTATTTTGCCGGCGGTTCTGGCGGATCTTCGGGATCGGGACGCACGTGACAGCCGGCGCTCGGCTGCCCCCTTGCGGGCGGCATCGGGCGCTTTTGTGCTGGACAGCACGGCCCTCTCGATCGATGCCATGGTCGACCTCGCGATGCAGATCGTCGCGGCCGTCCGCCGCCAGCATTAGCCGGCCGTAATCTGCCGGTCCGGGGCATGGTGCGTTGCGCTCATGCGTTGCCATCATGCGTTTGCCAGCGAGAGGCAAGCGCGGGCCCCGACCGGATGCGGTTCCCCGCCCGCGACCCGTCACGCGGACGGCGGCACCCGGTCTGATTTCGGCCATTCGCCGTGGGAGTTTCCCGTTTCGGGGGCGCCCCACAGTTTACGGATGACGGAAAACCACCCCCGGCGGGCGCGGGCAAGCGGCCGGCCGGGTGAACGCTTAAGGAACCTGAATGAGCGATGTCGCAACCGCCGCGCGCGGATCGGAAACGGAGAGCTTTGCCGCCCTGCTGGAGGAAAGCCTGGGCGAAACGGATGCTTTCGAGGGCGCGGTACTCAAGGGCCGGGTCATGGCGATCGACAATGATCACGCCATCATCGATGTCGGCCTGAAATCGGAAGGGCGGATCCCGCTCAAGGAATTTGCCACCCCGGGCCAGGACCCGGAGCTGGAAGTGGGCGACGAGGTCGAGGTCTTCGTCGACCGCTATGAGGACAAGAACGGCGACGTCATCCTCAGCCGCGACAAGGCCCGCCGCGAGGAAGCCTGGACGAAGCTGGAAGATGCCTACAACGACAAGCAGCGCGTCACCGGCGTGATCTTCGGCCGGGTCAAGGGCGGCTTCACGGTCGATGTCGGCGGCGCGGTCGCCTTCCTGCCGGGCAGCCAGGTCGATATCCGCCCGGTGCGCGATGTCAGCCCGCTGATGGGCACCCCGCAGCCGTTCCAGATCCTGAAAATGGACCGCAGCCGCGGCAACATCGTGGTATCGCGCCGCGCGGTGCTGGAAGAAAGCCGGGCCGAGGCACGTTCGGAGCTGATCGAGAACCTGCATGAGGGCCAGATCCTCAACGGCGTGGTCAAGAACATCACCGATTACGGC
>CAZPBH010000443.1:0-1993 GCA_964584645.1 uncultured Rhodospirillales bacterium
CCGACCTCGAGACCGGCGAGATCCTGGAGAGCTGGGATAATCCCTATACGGGCGAAACGGTCGAGGTCGTGCCGGTCTATAATGATCCGGTCAACTCGACCTGGGCGCCGACCTATTCCTTCGGTGTCGGCGAGATGAAGGTCACACGGCCCTTCATCTTCCCCTGGCTGATCAAGGGCGATCAGGCGATGGTCGATTTCGGGGTGAACACCTCCTACCCCTCGCTGCTCGATCCCACGGTCTGGCGGCGGGAAAGCCCCGGGCGGATGACGCGGGTGATGGAAGCCATCCAGATCAGCTGCAATCTGGCCGATCTGCAGAATCCTGATCTCACCAGCATCCCCAACAATGGCAGCTGGCAGCGGCTCGGCGAATGGCTTCCCTGGATGCTCATGGACGGGCGGCCCGGGCAGCTGTTCTACAAGACCAAGACGGTCAAGCTGAAGAACGGGCTCGACGGCCTGCCGGAGCCTATCCGCGCCTATACCGAGGCCAATTTCCCGAAATACATGGAAGCGCCGACCGAATGGGAATCCCCCAACGTCTCGAGCTTCGAGGTCTATGTCCGCGACCGCCAGCCGGCGCCGATCCCCGAGGGCTTCATGCGCTTCGACGAGGCGTGAGAGCCAGGGCCGCCCGTCACCCCGCCTGAAGATCAGCCAGCGCCACGGCGGCCAGCGCCAACAGGCTGAGCACAAGGTCGCCGGCAAAGATCACACCGACCCGGCGCAGGCGTGTGCGGGCGTCACCTTCGCCGGCTGCACGGCTCATCAGGCTCGCCGGCCAGAAGGGTGACGGCCCCCAGGGTACACGGCCCGTCAGGGCGATCAGCGCACGGTCGGGGCGCGCCTTGGGGACGAGCAGGGCCGCCAGGGTAATCGCAAGACCCGACCCGAGCATGGGCAGAACCGCCACCACCGCATCGGCGCGGCGCAGGACGAAACCGAAGGTGCTGCGATCGCCCGCGCCGCGGGCGGCCGAGGCGAGGGCCGTGGCCGCGAACAGCCCGGGCAGACCCAGCAGCAACAACCAGATCGCCGGCTGCCAGATCCCGCGCAGCAAGGCCACGGCGGGGCCGGTCACATCGCCGGCATCGCCGCGCCCCGCCCGGATCGAGCGCAGCAGGTCGCTGACCTCGCCGCGCCATGAGACAACCGGCAGAAGGGCTGCCAGGACCAGCAGCGCGCCTCCGTCCACGCGCCCGGCCATGAAGGCTATCAACCAGCCCAGCAGCGCCCCGAACCCCAGGATCACCAGTGCCACGACGAGCCCGCGCACCAGCACATTGCGCTCCCCGCGCCCGGGACGGTCCAGCCGGCGCGCCAGCAGCTCCGAAAGCCGCGCAAAAGGATCGAGGGTGCGACGCCATGTCCTGACCGGCTCCAGCCAGCCCAGCAGCGCCTCGATGACGCACGCCATGGCTAGCAAAACCGCGAGGTTCCAGATCTCTCCCATGTGAGGGGTGAGCAGGATCATGGGTGAGGCTCACCGGTATCCGGATACGGCTTGCCGTCGTCCCCGTCGGGGTTGATCCAGGTCAAGGCACAGCCTCCACCCTGCTCTACGTTAATCATGTTGCGCACCGGAACCATGGGGTTGCCGGGCGCGCTTTCGGGGCGGCCGAGGCCGCCGGGGTGAGCCAGAATGGAACTCAACGTCGTCGATCTTTCCAGGCTGCAGTTCGCGCTGACAGCCTTGTACCATTTCCTTTTCGTGCCGCTGACGCTGGGATTGTCCATCCTGCTTGCGATCATGGAAACCGTCTATGTGATGACGGGCCGCCAGATCTGGCGCGACATGGTGAAGTTCTGGGGCACGCTCTTCGGTATCAATTTCGTGCTTGGGGTGGCCACGGGCATTACCATGGAATTCCAGTTCGGGATGAACTGGGCCTATTACAGCCACTATGTCGGCGATGTTTTCGGCGCGCCGCTCGCCATCGAGGGGCTGATGGCCTTCTTCCTGGAGTCCACCCTGGTCGGGCTGTTCTTCT
>CAZPBH010000444.1:0-1987 GCA_964584645.1 uncultured Rhodospirillales bacterium
ACCATGCGCGGGGTAACCGTTCCAGCTTGCCAGTGCGACCGGGGAGGGTGCTACAAGGGTCGCAGATGCCCCCAGCCCAGCCCTGAGCGCAAGAGTTGACAGCCAGTTTTTCCTTCGAGATCGCCGCGCGCGACCCGGCCAGCCATGCGCGGCTAGGCCGTCTGACGACGCCCCATGGCACCATCGAGACGCCCGGGTTCATCTTCTGCGGGACCAAGGCGGCCCTGAAGGCCCAGACCACCGCCGATGCCGAGGCCGCCGGGGCCGAGATCATCCTGGCCAACACCTATCATCTGATGATCCAGCCGGGTGCTGCGCTGATCGGACGGCTGGGCGGCCTGCACCGCTTCATGGCCTGGGACGGCCCGATGCTGACCGATTCCGGCGGCTTCCAGATCTTTTCCATGGGTCACGGCTCGGTGGCGGATGAGATCAAGGGCCGGCGCGGCGGCGGGCGTGAGCCCAGCCTGCTGAAGATCACCGAGGAGGGCGCCAGCTTTCGTTCCTATCTCGACGGGCGTGTGCTGCATCTGGGGCCGGAGGAGAGCATTCGTATCCAGCGCGATCTGGGGGCCGACCTGATCGTGATGTTCGACGAGTGCACGCCCTATCATGTCGATCGCAGCTACACGGCGAAATCCATGGCGATGACCCATCGCTGGGGTGACCGCTCGCTGGCGGAATTCGGGCGCAGTGCCGGTGCCGGCCCGGAGCCTTGCGGCGTGGATGAGCGTCAGGCGCTCTATGGCATCGTCCAGGGCGGCGTTCATGAGGATCTCCGGATCGAGGCAGCGGGCTACACCCGCGACCGTCCGTTCTTCGGCACGGCGATTGGCGGCTCTCTCGGCGGCTCGAAGGAAGAGATGCGCGCGGTGGTCGACTGGACGATGCCGCACGTCCATCCCGACCGGCCCGTCCACCTGCTCGGCATCGGGGCGGTGGACGACATCTTCGCGGGCGTGCGGGCCGGCATTGACACCTTCGATTGTGTTGTCCCGACCCGCATGGGCCGGCATGGCTGGGCGCTGGTGCAGGCCGCGGCCGGCCATCGGATCAACCTGCGCAATGCCCGGTTTCGCGAGGATCCCGGCCCGCTCGACCCGGCGTGCAGCTGTTCGGTCTGCCGGACCTACAGCCGCGCCTATCTGCATCACCTGATCAAGGCCGGCGAGACCCTGGCGCTGCAGCTCATGACCCATCACAACATCGCCACCATGGCCCGGCTGATGCGCGAGATACGCGGTGCTATCGCCGCGGGCAGGCTTGAGGACCTTCACGACAGGTGGTTGCATCCTGTCGAACCTGGTGACATGGCTGTAGCCTGACGGACACTTCACGGCGGTGAGATTGGCCGCGATGGCGCAGGTCGAGGACGCAACACGCAGCAGCGAGCGGATCTGGCTCGGCGAACAGCCGGCCCAGGCCATGGGACGCCTGCTGGATGCCTATCTGGCGTGGATCGAGCGCTGGATGAGCGACATCCTGTTTCCCTCCGACACCGCGCCGCCGGAGGCTCCCCGGCCGACTGTCGCGGACTGGCTCTACAGCGGCGGGGCCGGCGATCTCCGCCACCAGCCGGCCTATGTGCAGCTGCTCGATCTGGATCAGCGGATGCGCGGTGAGGCCCGCGTGCTGGCCGGGAAAGTGGCCCAGGGTGAGCCCGTGACCTTCGAGGCCTATCGCGACACCACGGTTGCCTTCTGGGCGCTGATCCGGCAGTTGCGGCGGCTGGAGCGGGCCTTCGCCACCGCGGCCTCGGGGCTCGATCCGCTGACTGGGCTGCGCAGCCGGGGCGACCTGCATGAGGAGCTGCGCGCGGAGATGACCCGGGCCCGGACCCAGGGCACGCCGTTTTGTGTCACGGCCTTCGATATCGACCATTTCAAGCGGGTCAACGACACCTACGGCCATGATGGCGGGGATGCGGTGCTGGCCGGGGTGGCCAATGCGGTGATGCGCCAGATCCGGGCCTTCGATGACAGCTTTC
>CAZPBH010000445.1:0-1986 GCA_964584645.1 uncultured Rhodospirillales bacterium
GAGCCGCGTGTCGAAGACCTCCCTCGACGCCTCGATGGCCTGGGCCTCCAGACGCCGGCTGAGCGACAAGAAGGACCGCGCCGAACTGCTGTTGCTGGCCCTGGCCATCCTGCTGAACGGTGCGGGCGAGCGGATCGCCCTGCTGGACCGCGACATGCCGCCGCTCGGCGGGCGCGGCGGGCTGATCAGGCTGGCCGAGGCGCTGGAGAAGGACGATCAGGGGGGCGATCTGCCCCGACCACTGGCCGGCCGGGGGCGCGAGGTGCCGCGCGATGCGGATGTGGTGCTGTTCAGCGATTTCCTGCAGCCGATCGAGGCGATCCAGCGTGCCATCGCCGGGCTGAGCGCGCGCCGTATCAAGGGATTCCTCGTGCAGGTGCTCGATCCGGCCGAGGCCGCCCTGCCCTTTCGCGGGCGTATCCAGTTCACCGGTCTGGAAGGGGAAGGCCCGGCCCTCATGCCCAATGTCGACAGCATCAGGAGCACCTATCTCGCCCGGCTGGCGGAGCGGCAGGATGCGCTGCGCGAGATGACCCGGCGCGCCGGCTGGCGCTTTCTGGTCCACCATACCGATGCCCCGCCGCACACGGCCCTGCTTGGGCTGCATCAGGCCCTGACGGGAGGTTGAGCTTATGGGTGCGCTCGGCTCTCTGACCTTTCTTGCCCCCTGGGCCCTGCTCGGGCTTGTGGCCCTGCCGGTGCTCTATTGGCTTCTCAGGGTCACCCCGCCCGCCCCGCGCCGGGTGAGCTTTCCGGCAATCGCGCTGCTGGCCGATCTGGTCGCGAAGGAAGAAACCGCCCAGCGCACCCCGCTCTGGCTGGTGATCCTGCGCCTGCTGGCGGTCACCGCCCTGATCCTGGGGCTCGCCGCTCCGATCCTGAACCCGCAGGCGGCCCTGCCCGGACGCGGGGCGCTGCTGATCGTGATCGACAATGGCTGGACGGCCGCCACCGGCTGGCAGCAGCGGCTGCGCGAGGCTCAGGCGCTGATCGATCAGGCGGAGCGGGAGAACCGGCCGGTCGGCCTCGCCCTGACAGCCCCCGATGTGCCCGAGGCACCGCCGCCGGTGATCGGCCCTGCCCCGGCGCGCGAGATCGCCCGGCGCCTCGCAGCGGTCGAACCGCGAGCCTGGCCCGATGAGCGCGGCGCCCTCGCGGCCCAGCTTGAGGGGTTCGAGACCGGGCGCTTCGGCGCGGTCACATGGTTTACCGACCTCACCGCCAGCGGCGAGGGCGAGGCGGCCGCCCGTCTTGCCGAGGCGCTGACACGCTTCGGCCCGAGCGAGCGTCGCTCCAGCGGTGATCTGGCCGCGACAAGGCTGATCCGTAACGTCGGCGGCGGCGCCCAGCTTCAGATCACGCTGGAACGGCCGGCCGCCACGGGGCCGGAAATCCAGCAGGTGCTGGGGCTTGGCAGCGATGGCGGCGTGCTGGCCACCGTGCCGGTGAGCTTCGCACCCGATGCGCGTGTCGCAACGGCCGAGCTGCGGGCACCGCTCAGCGTGCTCAACGAGCTGGAAAGGCTGCAGATCGGCCAGATGCAGGGCGCGGGCGCTGCCTGGCTGATGGGCGAGGACAACCGCCGACGGCCGGTGGGTATCCTCACCGCAGGCGGCGCCGGATCGACCCGCCCGCTGCTCGATGAGACCTATTACCTCGAACGGGCCCTTGCCCCCTATGCCGAGCTGCGCTTCGGCACGGTCGAGGATCTGCTTGCCGACCCGCCGGCGGTGATCATCGCCCCCGATATCGGCAGCTGGACCCCGCCGCAGCGCGAGGCCCTGACCGGCTGGATCGAGGAAGGCGGGCTGCTGCTCCGCTTCGCCGGGCCGCGGCTCGTTCAGGCCATGACCGAGCGGGATTTCAGCCTTGATGCGCTGGAGGATCCGCTGCTTCCCGTGCGCCTGCGGCTGCGCGACCGGCAGTTGGGCGGGGCGCTGTCATGGTCGGAGCCCGCGCGCCTCGCCCCGATTGCCGAGGACAGCC
>CAZPBH010000446.1:0-1955 GCA_964584645.1 uncultured Rhodospirillales bacterium
CGCCGCGCACATAAAGATCGCGCACGCGCTGATCGAGCGTGTCGATATCCTCCTGAAACCCGCCGGCGCCGATCCCGATGCCTACGGGCAGGCCGTTGCCCGGCTGGGTCCCTGCACGAATCTCACCGGCATAGGTCACGCTCTCGTCGAACACGTCGACGGCCTCGCCCTCTTCGTCGAAGAGCGCATCGTTGGTCTCGATCCGGTTGTAGCCGACCAGAGCGCTCCCGGTGATATCGACCGCACCCGCGCGCGTGGCGAGTGCCGGGCCGGCATAGACGCTGTAGATCTGGCTGGTCGCATCCTCGACCACGAGGGGATTGTTCGATGCGCCCCCGCCGCCATCGATCCGCGCCCGGCTCGCAAGCCCGCCCGCCTCGAAGGTCAGCGCCCCGGGCACCACCGCCAAGGAGCCACGCGCAATCCCCGTCACCGTGTCGGTGTCGAGCGCATCATCGCCATAGCCGATATTGCGTTCATAGCGAACCGAGACCGAGGCGGCCGAATTGCGGCCCTGGATCACCGTGTCGATCCCTGCGGCGATCTGAGTGAAGGTCAGCACGTCATCGCCGGGCGACAATTCGGCGGTAAGGATCTGGCTGACCTCGATATCCGAGGGAATGGCCTCGTTGTAGCGAATATCGCCGAGATCGAGGAGGAAGGCGAAGCGATCGAGCAGGGTGTGCGGCACCTGCTCCTCCTCATTGGCACCTTCATCGAGCGCCACCACGCCGACCCGCGCAGAGGTGCGCGCGGTGATCCCGTCACGCTCGACCTGGATCTCGCCGTTATCGAGCGCCGTGCTCAGATAGGCTGCGGTGGAGCGCCCCACCCGCTCGGCCATCGCCAACTGCACCACGCCGCCATCGGCCTCGGCTAGCAGACCGCGCTCGGCGACCGGACGCCCAGCGTGCAGAGTCGCCGCCAGGTCGAGACCGCCGAGCAGCCGGCCATCGGCGACATGCAAGGGGATGCGCCGGAACGGCAGCTCCGGCGGCAATAGCTCGCGTAGCAGCTCCATCCAGAGATCGCGCACCGGTCCCGGCAATGCTCGCACCGAGATACCGCCGCTGCCGGCCGGATCGACCGCGAACAGCGCCGCCGCGAGACAGGCATCATCCCAGCGCGCGCTGTTATCGGGCAGTGCCGATGGATGCTCGTCGTTCATCGTGCTGAAGAAAGACTCGAGGCAAAGCCCGGTTGCCTGCCGCACCGCCCGAGCGCGGTCAGATAGCGATTGGGGTCGCCATCAGTGCACGGCAGACACGGCAGAAACGGCAGGCAGGCCCTGCGACAGACAGCGCTCATTCGCCGAATAGCTCCTCGAGCGCGCGCTCAACGCGGGTGGTGGAGCCGGCGTCGTCGAGCACATTGCGCCGCAGTCGATGGCGCAGCGCCGGCGGCGCGACCCGCTTCAGGTGCTCATCGGTCACCGTCTCGTCACCCTCGAGCGCGGCAAAGGCGCGCGCTGCGCGGATTAGCGTCAGCTCACCGCGCAGACCATCGGTACCGAGCTTCATGCACAGCTCGGAGGCACGCTCGAGCGCCGCATCCGGCACCTCGACGTTGGGCAGCCGCTCCTTCGCATTCAGGATCTGGCGCCGCACCTTGCCATCCTTACGCTTGTACTTCTCGATGAAGGCCGGCGGATCACGCTCGAACTCGTCGCGCAGCCGCACCACCTGAACGCGCGATTTCAGGTCCTGCGGGGTGCTGATCTCAACCGAGAGGCCAAAGCGATCGAGCAGCTGCGGTCGCAGCTCACCCTCTTCCGGGTTGCCGCTGCCGACCAGCACGAACTTGGCCGGATGGCGCACGCTCAGGCCTTCGCGCTCGACCACGTTCTCACCGCTGGCGGCGACATCGAGCAGGGCATCGACCAGATGGTCCTCGAGCAGGTTGACCTCGTCGATGTAGAGAAAGCCGCGGTGGGCGCGCGCGAGCAGCCCGGGCTC
>CAZPBH010000447.1:0-1949 GCA_964584645.1 uncultured Rhodospirillales bacterium
CACCCGGATCACCCTTCTGGAACAGCACCTCGCCGGCCGTCACACGGCGCAGCAGGGCGGCAGCCGTGATCTGCTGCAGCAATTCGGGCGGAAAGGCGCTGAACAGCGGGGCCGCGCGCAGCAGGAGAGCCGGGTCGAGCGGCGCGCTCATGGGCTTCAGGCCGCGCGCGCCGCGCCGGCGAGCGGGGAGGTCGCCGCCAGCTCTCCGGGGAAGAAGCAGCGGACCTGACGCCCTGCGATCTCGGCCAGCGGGGGCGGGGCAGCCGCACATTCGGGCCGGGCGATGGGGCAGCGCGTATGGAAGCGGCATCCCGCCGGCGGGGCGATGGGCGAAGGCGGCTCGCCGCGCAGCACGATCCGCTCGCGCCGTGCACCGACCTTCGGGATCGGCGCTGCGGAAAGCAGGGCTGCGGTATAGGGATGCTGGGGCGAACCGATCACCTCATCGGTCGGGCCTTCCTCCACCACCTGCCCGAGATAGAGCACCACGACCCGGTCCGTGATCTGATGGACGAGCGCCAGATCATGGGCGATCACCAGATAGGCGAGGTTGCGGGCGCGCTGGATCTCCTGCATGAGGGCGATGATCTGCGCCTGGATCGACACGTCAAGCGCGGAGACGGGTTCATCGGCGATCACCAGATCGGGCTCCAGCGCCAGGGCCCGGGCGATGGCGATACGCTGACGCTGCCCGCCGGAGAACTGGGAAGGCAGACGGTCGAGCGCAGCCTCGGGCAGACCTACCTGGGCGGCCAGCGCGCTGACACGGGCGCGCCGGTCTGCGGCATCACCGATGCCATGGGCGACGAGCGGTTCGGCGATGATGCGCGCCACCGACCAGCGTGGATCGAGGCTCGCATAGGGGTCCTGGAAGATCATCTGCATCTTCCGCCGAACCGCCTTCATCGCCTTCTGATCGTGATGGGTGATGTCCTGGCCCTCGAAGATGATTCGCCCTGCCTCGGGCTCATGCACCCGCATCAGGGTCAGCCCGAGGGTGGACTTCCCCGAGCCGCTCTCGCCCACCACGCCGACCGTCTCGCCCGCCGCCACGGTGAGCCCGACCTCATCGACAGCCGTCAGGCGCCCGCCACCGACGCGGAAGGTCACCTTCAGGCCCTCGGCTTGCAGCAGCGGCGGTGGTGTCATGCGGCCTGTTCCTCGGGTACCGGGTTCCAGCAGGCGAAGAGATTGTCCTCCGGCCCGTCAAGAGGCGGACGCTCGGCGCAGGCGTCGACAGCCCGCGGACAGCGTGGACGGAACGAACATCCGGGAATGGCCTCCGTCGCCGGCGGGGGCATGCCCGGGATCGGGTTCAGCGGCTTGCGCTCGGGGTCGAAGGTCGGCACGAGCCGCAGCAGGGCGGCCGTATAGGGATGGCGCGGTGCTGTCAGCAGGGCCTCGGCCGTTCCGATCTCCACGATACGGCCATGGTACATCACGGCGATGTGGTCGCAGATCTCGGCCGCAACGCCGAAATCATGGGTCACGAGAATGAGGGCCGCGTTACCCTCGGCCCGCACCCGCTGTTTCAGGAGATCGAGCACCTGCAGCTGGATCGTTGCATCGAGCGCCGTCGTCGGCTCATCGGCGAGGATCAGCTTCGGATGGTTGACCATGGCGAGCGCGATCATGCAGCGCTGGCGAAGCCCGCCGGAAAGCTGGTGGGGATAGGCCTCCATCCGTGCTTCGGGCGAGGGAATGCCCACATCGCGGAGGGCCTCGGTCGCACGCCGGCGGGCCTCGGCGCGGTCGACCTGGCGGTGGCGCCGGATCGATTCGATGATCTGATCACCGATGGTGCGCACGGGATTGAAGCCGCTCATCGGGTCCTGAAAGATCATGCCGATCTCGCCGCCGCGCAGGTCGCGCAAGGCGCGCTCCGGCATCGTGACGATATCGCGTCCCTCGATCAGGATCTGCCCCTCGACCCGGCCCGGGCGGGGCAC
>CAZPBH010000448.1:0-1948 GCA_964584645.1 uncultured Rhodospirillales bacterium
GATCGTCGGCGCGCTCGCGGCGGTCAATTGTGTGGGCTCGGTGCGCCTGCCGGGCAGCGAGGTCTATTGGGCCTGGCCTTATGAGATCGACGGCGAATTCGGCGGCCAGCGCCCGACCGGCCAGGAAAGCGCGCGCGACCCGTTTCCGCTTGAATCGCGGCTCGGCGGGGCCGGCAAGCTCGAGATCGGCGCCAACACCACGCTGGCGGTCATCGCCATCAGCGCCGGGATGAGCCCCGGCGAGGCCCAGCGCGTGGCGGTGATGGCGCAGGACGGCATCGCCCGCGCCGTGCGCCCGGCGCATCTGCCCTATGACGGCGATGCGGTGGTGGTGCTGGCGATGGGGCCGACCGAACTGCCCGAGGGCGATGCGCGCAGCCGCCTGATCGCAAGGCTGGGCGCAGCCTCGGCCGACACGCTGGCCCGGGCCATCGCAAGGGGCGTGTTCGAGGCAAGAAACTAGCGCGCGATTCGCCCGCGCGCCTGGGCCGCCTCGAGCGGCAGGCCAAGGCTTTCATAGACCCGCGCCAGATCGCGGTTGAGCGGTACCCCGTCGGGATCGAAGCTGCGCCGCTGTTCCAGGATCTGCTGGGCGGCGATCAGCCGGCCACTGCCGATCAGCGCATCCAGATGGATCAGGTGGAACAGGTCGCGCTGGGCGTGGCTGCCACCGACATCCATCATCCGCGGCAGGGCGCGGCCCAGCTCGACCGCCGCGGTCTCATGGTCGCCGCGCGCATGGGCGAGCAGGCCGATGGCGGCGGGGTGGGCGACCTCCGCCCAGGCGGTGCGTTCAAAGCCCGGCGCCTGCCGGGCCCTGGCCGCGATGGCGTTCATCAGGCTGTCCGCCGCCGGCCGGTTGGCCCGCGCCAGCCCGTAAAGGTAATGCAGCGTCAGGAAGGGCAGGGTCGTGTCCTGGGCCCGCGCTTCCAGATGATCGGCCAGATCCTCCCAGCGGTCGCCGAGGCGAAACCCCGCCATCTCCGCCCGCGCCAGCAGCGCCACCGCCCCGGCCTGATCCTGGCTGTAATCCTTCGCAATGCCCCAGATATCGCTGTCATAGAGGTCCATCAGGGCTTCCTCATCGCCCTCACTCAGCATGAGCAGGCCGAGATGCCAGTGATTGTGGGTGTGCATGAAGCTGTTGAGCCCCTGCCAGCTCGGGCGCACGCTCTCCAGAAAGGCCCGGCCCTCGGCGATGGTGCCGCGGGTCAGGTGCACATGGGCGAGCGCGTGATGCGCCCATGGCTCGGCCGGGTCCAGCTCCAGCGCCGCCTGGGCATCGCGCTCGGCGGCGTCGATCAGATGGCATTGTTCATGGGCGAAGGCGCGCATGCCGAACATGTGCGCGCTATCGCGGTTCGCCTCGAAGACCTTGTGGGCCAGCCGCAGCATCGCCGGCGCGTCACCCCGGTTGAAGCTGTGATATTGATGCAGCTTCAGCGCCACGAGATCGCGCGGATGCTCGTCCAGCAGGGCTTCCGCGATGTTCAGCACGGCCGGGATGTTCCCGCCGATCCAGGCCGCCGCCAGATCGATGATCAGCGCCTCGCGCGCGAAGGTCCGATCCCGCAGCGCCTGCGCGCGATCAAGGCTCGCCCGCGCCTTCTCCGGCGCCTCCGGGCTTTCCAGAAACATCCAGGCAAGGGCGGCATAGCCATGCGCCAGCGCGCAGTCAGGATCGGCCTCGGCTGCCTCGAAGATCCGCTCGGCCCGGGCCTGATAGCCCAGAAAGCCCATCACGAAATCGTCGATCCGCGCCGCCGCCTCGTCGCTGTCGGTGGTGATCTGGTTGCCCAGACTGTCATGGTGGGTCATCGCAACCTCGCTCGACCTGCGCCAGTTATATCTCGGGTCGTAACGCATGAGAGGCGAGGAGTGCCATGGTCGAAGTGCTGGTCGAGGGCGCAAGCCTGCATGTCGAACTGGCCGGGCCGGAGGACGCGCC
>CAZPBH010000449.1:0-1947 GCA_964584645.1 uncultured Rhodospirillales bacterium
GGGCAACCGGGTGGAGCGCAAGCGCGCCCGGCTGAAATACACCATCGAGGATTACGGGCTTGCGGCCTTCCGGGCCGAGGTCGAGAAGCGCTGCGGCTTCACCTTGCAAGAACCCAGGCCCTTCACCTTCACCCAGAATGGCGACCTCTATGGCTGGACGCAGGACAGCGACGGCCATTGGGGCTTCACGCTCTACATCGAGAACGGCCGGGTGAAGGACATGCCGGGGCGCACCCTGCTGACCGGGCTGCGCGAGATCGCCAAGATCCACAAGGGCGATTTCCGGATCACCGGCAACCAGAACCTGATGCTGGGACGTATCCCGGATGAGGAGAAGCCGAGGATCGAGGCCCTGCTGGCCGAACACGGCCTGCTCAACGATCAATCACCCCTGCGCCTGAACGCCATGGCCTGTGTGGCCCTGCCCACCTGCGGGCTGGCGCTGGCGGAGAGCGAGCGTTACCTGCCCGATCTGGTGACCGAGATCGAGAAGCTGGCGGAGGCCGCCGGGGTCGCCGATTCGCCGATCACCATCCGGATGACAGGCTGCCCGAATGGCTGCGCGCGCCCCTTTCTGGCCGAGATCGGCATGGTTGGCCGCAATCCGGGGCTCTACAACCTGTATCTCGGTGCGGCCTTCGACGGCTCACGGCTCAACAAGCTCTATGCCGCTGATGTCTCGGGCGAACAGATCCTGGACAAGCTGAAGCCGCTGATCTCGGCCTGGGCCAGGGACCGGCACGACGGCGAGCATTTTGGCGATTTCTGCGTGCGTACCGGCATCATCAAGGCGACCGAGGCCGGTAACAAATTCCACGAGGATATCGCCGCCTGACGCGACGGCTATTCCGGCTCGGCCAGCGGCTCCAGCAGGCTTTCGCGGTCGACCAGAATGCGCTCCCCGACAAAATCGGGGAGCCGGAAGATCCAGCCCTCGATCGTGCCGACCTCGAGGGCGGGCTTTTCCTGATCGGCCGGCTGGGTGACTTCGAAGACGCCCCACCAGCTTTCGTTCTCGCGATAGAGCGTGACCGTAACCGCCGCCCCGTCGAAGGTCCGTGCCTCGACCCTCCCGGCTGACCCGGCCCAGTCATCCGGCTCGAAACGCCGGACATCCTCGGCCTCGACATTGACCAGCATGGAGGCCAGCCGGTTGACCGCAAAGCTGCGCACACTGCGCCCCGCCGGCACATCCAGATAGGAGAGGTCGGCCTCCTGATCGGCGCGCATCACGGTGATTTCGGCGCCATCGGCAGGCCGGATCACGATCTCGGCCAGATCGTTGCGCGGCACGTCGAGGATGTCGGCCGCGATCCAGTCCCCGACCTCCTGCGGCACCTCGAGCGCGCCCGAAGCCAGCCAGCTTCTCTCCTCGCCCTGAAGGCGGATATAGGTGCCGCGCTCGGCCTGCCCGACCCGCCGCGCTGCTGTCTTGCCGACCAGCAGATCGGCCAGCATGACCTCTCCCGGCCCCTCGACGCGCAGCCCGGTTGCCCGGCTGTCGGGATCATCCAGTGGCCGCAGATCGAGGCGCTCATAAAGCTCGGGCTCGGCTGTCTTGGGCTCGACCAGCCGCATGTCGTTGAGGGTCACGAGCACATCCCGGACCGCCTCGGCATTGGCGGGAAAGCCATCGCGTTCGACCACCTCCCAGCTCTGACCGACGCGCCGCAGGGTAAGCCTGCTATCCGCCGTGGCGACTTCCACCAGCGTGACGAGACCCACCTCAGCGCGCAGGGCCGGAAAGGCAGGCTCGGGATCAGCGTCAAGCTGCCCCTCCGGTGCTGTGGTGATGACGGCGAGGATGGCGGCGCCAAGAGCCAGCGCAGCCGCGATCAGCCAGCCCTGGAAGGTGCGTTTGTTCATGTGCCCGCCCCCACACGCCGGCGTGCCCGCTCATGCCGCCAGAGTGCCAGCCCCATGGCGATCAGCGCCAGCAGCGCCGGG
>CAZPBH010000450.1:0-1945 GCA_964584645.1 uncultured Rhodospirillales bacterium
AATTCGATCCCACAGGGCGCATGGAGTGACTTCGAGCTTGAGGTGAATCCCAACGCTGCATTCAACCAGCTCGTGGCACGCGTGGGTGGCGTCGTTGTCTATCAGGGCCTTTTGCCGGAAGATGGCCCGACGCGCGGCGCCGTGCAGATCGGCTTCCGCGAAAACCACAGCGGCGGCCCGGTGGCCTCCGAAGGCACCTGGGTCGACAACATCACCATCGGCACCCCTGTCACTCGCATGGACGAGTGGCAAATCATGTTCGAATAAGCCATCCCTGAATGGCAACGCGGCGAACAGCACCCCATCAGTGCTGTTCGCCGTCTTCATTCAGCCGGGCGAGAAACTCCGTCGCTGAGTCGGCATCGATCAGGCTCTGGACACTGGGGGCATCGCGGGCTGCCTGGCCAATGGCGCGAAGAATCTCCAGCTGGTCCTCGGGTTTGTCGACATCGGTCAGAATCAGGAACACCAGCCGGACCAGCTTGCCGTCTGCCGAATCGAAGTCGACACCCTTGGCCAGTCGTCCCACGGCGACGATGGGTCGCGGGAGCCCCTTGATACGCGCGTGCGGGCTGGCGACCTGGTTCTGCAGACCCGTGGGCATGATCTGCTCGCGTTTCCAGACCTCGCGATAGAGCGCGTCGGCTTTTTCCTTCGATTCCTTTTTCGTGATCATATCCGTCAACGCACGGATGGCCTGCTCGCGGTTGTTGGCCTCGACGTTCCAAGCAATCCGTGACGAGGCGACGTAGTCGTTCAGCGTTACGCGCTTGCGCGTATTGAGAACGCGCTGAACCATCGTGCCGCTGACCATGGATGTGAGCAGCGCCATGATGACGAGAGCGACAAAGAGCTTCTCGTCGATCAGGCCGTACTGCAGCGCCAGAAGGCCGAGGATGATCTCCATGGCGCCACGGGCGTTCTTGGCGGAGCCCACCGCGAGGCTCTCGCGTTTCGACAGCCCGCTGAAAATACCACCGATGTAGCAGCCCAGAATCTTGCCCACGCAGGCCAGGACGAACACGACAATTACGGGTACCAACGCAAAGTTGTCGATGAAGTTCACATACAACCCGATCGAGGCAAAGAAGAGCGGAGCGAACGTGAAGCTGATGAAGTGATCGAGGGTGGCGCGCGTGCGCTGGCGCAGGTGGCTTGAATCCCCGAGGGCCACGCCGAACAGGAACGCGCCGAAAATCGCGTGGATTCCAATCCACTCGGTCAGAGCCGCGCACAACAGCGCCATACTCAGTGTGAAACCAAGGACGCCGGCTGGCCAGCTCATGTAGGCCTGCAGCACCGGCAGCAGGCGATGCACCACCACGCGCCCGATGGTCAGGATGCCCACCACGAACACCAATGTCAGGATCACCACGGTGCCGAGGCCGAAGTTCCCCTTCTCCGCCCCCATCATCCCGAGCACGAGGGCGAAAATCAGCCATCCGATCAGGTCGTTTACAATCGCCGCAGCAACAACAATGACCCCGACATCGGATTTGATCAGGTCGAGGTCCTTCAGAATCTTGACCACGACGGGGAGGGCGGAAATGCATAAGGCGGTCCCGAAGAAAAGCGCGAAGACAAACTCGCGCCCCTCGGGCACCTCCATGAGCAGACCCGGAAGGAACCACGCCGTGGCGAAGCCCAACACCATCGGGACCCCCATGCCCCACGCGGCCACGGAGAAGGCGGTCTTCCCTTGGCGAAACGCGACGGACAGGTCCACCTCGAGACCTGCCACGAGGAGGAACAAAACAACAGCTAAGGCGAAGAAAGCCTCCAGTGCCACATCCACAGGACCGTCCGGTGGGAAGAGTGCCGACTGCAGCTCGGGCGCGAACCGGCCAAGGATGGTCGGCCCCAGGATGATCCCTGCCAGCAGTTCGCCCAACACGCTGGGTTGGCCCAACGCCCGGGCAATCTCCCCCAGCAGGCGCGCAAACCC
>CAZPBH010000451.1:0-1937 GCA_964584645.1 uncultured Rhodospirillales bacterium
GGTCTGGCCGTCGAACTCTTTGTGCTCTTTGCCCTCGGCGATGACCGTGCCGACGCCGGTGCCCACGCTGACCGCGAAGAGGGCCGCGCCGATGAAGGTGACCACCACGAAGAGCGAGCCGGTAAGGTTCAGCTGCAGGCCGAGCCACATGATGGCCTCGACCAGGCCGCTCGCCCGGAGAATCCCCGCGAAGGCCCCCGCCCAGAGCCAGCAGATAATCGCCACCACGGCCACGCGGTTGGCCATGAGGTCGAACACGCGCTCGCAGTAGGCCCACTTGTCCTTCGCGATGAAGGCCGCCACGCCGACCCCGGCCATCGCCGCGGCGAGCATCGCCAGCTCGCTCAGGCCTTGCAGAACGATCAGCCCCGCGCACGCGAGGAGAAACACCACAAGCGGCAGGAAGCTCATCATCGGGCCGCCGTAGAACGCGAGGTGGTGCGGGTCTTTCGCTTCCCGCGGGTGCTCCAGGCTGTCGAGGTGCAGGTGTTCAATCTCGTCCACGGCGGGGGTCTCCTGAATGGGGGGACTTCCGCTGCCTGTCCCCGTGCAAGGGAATCCATGGCAACGCGGCGGTCACTGCGCGATACGCGGGAGTGCGACTCATACCCATACGGTACCGCATCCCGGCGCACCCATGCCTCATCCTGTTTCGCCTCCAGATGAAGCTTTTGTGAGGAGAATGTTAAGGCGCGTTCGTCGCTCCCACGCCGCGTAAATCGAAATCAGATATTGACGGCGGACTAAGAGTCTGCTAGCGTGCTCATAAGACCGGGCAAGGGGTGTTGCGCACATGGGTGTGCGATATGTCTGCCCATCATGCATTTTTCCGTGGAGATCTCCATCATGACTCGAACACGCAGACTGGGCTTTACGCTGATCGAACTGCTGGTCGTCATCGCCATCATCGGCATTCTCGCGGCCATTCTGCTGCCGGCACTGTCCCGCGCGCGCGAGGCCGCTCGCCGGGCCTCCTGCCAGAACAACCTCAAGCAGTTCGGCCTCACCTTCAAGATGTACGCCAACGAATCCAAGGGTGAGCAGTATCCATCCCTCTTCGCCGACGCCTTCCGGCCTGACTACGACTGCAACGCCTTCACGACCGAGGCGTCCATTCAGCAGGCCACGCCGCTCGGCACGCGCAATGTCTATGAATTGATGCCCAATCCCGACCAGATTTATCCCGAATACCTGACGGACCCGAATCTCTTCATCTGCCCCTCCGACGCCAATACCTCTTCGGATGCCTGGACGACACCGCAGGGCGCCAGCTTTTTCAATCTGGTTTGCGATCAGGGGGACGACCAGGGACTCCTTGCCGCGCAGGACAGCTACCTTTACTTCGGCTATCTCTTCGACAAGATTGATGTGACCGACCCGACGTTCGATGCCGGATTCGGGCCCGTGTTGGCCCAAACTGTCGCCTGGGACCTTTCCCTGCGTGATTTCAGTCCCTCGAATGAAGCCACGGCACAGGCCGTGCTGGATGACGTGAATGTCGATACCGCGGCTCAGATCGTCGGTTTTCCCAACACGCCCATCGGTAATGCCAACAGCAACACCATCTATCGCCTTCGCGAAGGCATCGAGCGATTCCTGATCACCGACATCAACAACCCGGCCGGCAGCGCCAAGGCGCAGTCGAACATCTCCCTGTACTTCGACACGGTATCGACCCTCGTGTCCGACTTCAACCACATCCCGGGCGGTTCCAACGTGCTCTTCCTGGATGGCCACGTGGAATTCTTCCGCTATTCAGAGACCGGACCCGGTCCTATCAACGGCCCCAGCGCGCGCGCCATCGGTGAAAGCGTGCGGTAACGGCTAACAGACACGCGACATATTTGACCCTGACCACGGCGCGGGCCTGCGAATGCTGCAGGCTCGCGCCGTTGCCTTTTCGGCATACGCGGGTGGCCCTCCTTGGCAGACAGGCC
>CAZPBH010000452.1:0-1932 GCA_964584645.1 uncultured Rhodospirillales bacterium
AGAGGTCGAGAGTTCAATTCTCTCCGGCAGCACCAGAACTCACGATTTTCGGGCCAGCAATACCGAAGCGAAATCGCATTCCGGGTCGCGCCGGACGAAAGCCTCGATGTTTAGCCCCAGTTTCCCCAGAAGAGTTGTGTATTCCTGTGGTGCAAGGCTGGCGTGATAGACATTCTCGCCGCTGACATGGCCAATGACCTCGCCGGCCTCGGGGCCGACGGTGATCATCAAGCTGCCCCCCGCCTTCAGATGCACGGAAAAGCGTTTCAGCACGGGCGGCTGGTCGTCCGGCGACAGGTGAAAGAAGCTGTGCCAGGCGACGATCCCGTCAAAGCGCTGGGGCAGATCGAGCGCACGCATATCCCCCACCTGCCAGCCATGACCGGGAAAGCGTTGGCGTGCCAGTTCGATGGCGGGTTCGGCAAAGTCGATTCCGGTGATCTGATGGCCTTGCTCGATGAAATAGCGGGCTATGGGCTCCCCGGCCCCACAGCCCACATCCAGAATGTTGGCTGACGCGGGCAGCAGGCGAAGGAACCGGTCGAGCCAGAGCCTCTCGAAAAGGGTCTTCGAACGTTGCCGATCAAATTCCAGGCCATGCCGACGGTAAACCTCCCGGGTCGATGCCGCGAGGGCGGCCAGGTCCTGCCTCGCGTTCAGTCCTCGATGACCTCAAAAAAGCCGGTCATCACGCCGTTGGGGCTCTTGACCGCAAAGCTGCGCACCATGCCGAAGGGTGGCAACTCGATTTCGGCCGGATCGGTCAGGCGCTCGAACCCCGCTTCCTCGAACTTCGTGATCCAGGCGTCCAGATCGCTGACAGGATGGCGCACACCCCAGATGCCCAGATTGGGCGGGCGCACGCGGTCCCCCAGATGGCGGCCCTCGAACTCGACCCAGTGCATCGGCTCGATCCGGCCCATCTCGCCCGGCGTCTTGTAGAGGATGCCGGCGCGGCGGGTCACCTGATCGGCGAAATTGACCGGGATGCCGAAATTGGTCGCGGTCGGTGCCGGGTCGATATAGTCGCCCTCGAACCAGGTCTCATAGCCGACGATCTCGCGCCAGAAGGCCAGTTCGGCCGGCTGGTCGGCCACCATGGTCATGGAGTTGAACGCCGGCCCCATGGCGTTGATGCCATCCCAGCCCTCCAGCGGCGGGCGGATGCGCTGATAGACAGCGAAATTCACCCCGTCGGGCGCACGAATCACGACATTGCGCAGCGAACGGTCGCCGAAATCGAACTGCATGGGCTCGTTCTGCGCCGTCCAGCCCCGCGCCAGTGCTGCCTCGTACAGTTCGATGGCGCTGTCCTTCGACCAGACCATGATCGAATAGGGCCCGCCGGTGTCCCAGGGCTGGGCGGCCGGGCGGATCACCTCCTGCGCCACGCCGTCGATGTCGTAGAAGCGGATATAGCCGGCCGGCCAGCGCGGATCCCCGAGCAGCACCTGTGTGCCGCTTGCCTCTTCCGGCAGCCCCCACTGGTCCAGCTGCGCCTGCGCAATCTCACCGCGCTCCAGCACCTGCCAGCCGCCCGCATCGACAAGGAAATCCTCGAACGGTGCCGTGTCGCGCACCGAAACCACCACCTCCGACCAGATACGGTCGGTCGGCAAGGGCAGGAGCTCGTTCGCCGATGGTGTGAACGGCAGGCAAGCCAGCACGGCGGCAAGAAGGGGAACACGCATCAGAAATCACCACGGTTTCAGGGTCGGGTTGAAAAATTCAGGTGGCGGCGGCCGGGGCGGTTGTCACCTCCCTTGGTTGCGGGGCGCGCGGGCGCAGTTCCGGGCCGAACCGGCGCAGAACCAGCCACCAGATCAGCGCCGCCTGAAGCAGCGGCGCCAGCACGGTCAGGGCGACAGGGGCCAGCGGATCGGGCAGCCAGAGCCCGGTCCAGGCGTCCCAGCCCAGCTCGGCAAACAGTGC
>CAZPBH010000453.1:0-1918 GCA_964584645.1 uncultured Rhodospirillales bacterium
CTACCCCGGCTATCTCTACTCGGATCTGGCGGAGATTTACGAACGCTGTGGGCGGATTCACAACCGCCACGGCTCCATTACCATGGTGCCGGTGGTGTCCATGCCCTCGGACGACATCACTCACCCGATTCCGGATCTCACCGGCTACATCACCGAGGGCCAGATCGTGCTCTCGCGCGAGTTGCACAACCAGGGCGTCTATCCGCCGGTGCATATCTCCCCGAGCCTGTCGCGCCTGATGAAGGACGGCATCGGCAAGGACGATACCCGCGAGGATCACCCCCATGTCGCCGCCTTGCTCTATGCGCTCTATGCGCGCGCGCTTGAGACCCGCAACCTGGCGTCCATTATTGGTGCCGATGAGCTGTCCGAGCGCGACCGGCGTTATCTGAAATTCGCCGATGATTTCGACAAGGAATTCGTCGGTCAAGGCGAATCAGAAGACCGCTCGATCGAGGCGACACTCAACTTGGCCTGGGAACTAATGAGCAAGTTCCCGCGCGACATGCTCACGCGCCTGTCGGAAACCGAGGTTGCCAAGCACTACCAGGGTTCGGCCTGATCACAATGGCTCAACAAATCCTCCGAGTTCCGCCGACCAAAAACACGCTGCTTGCCCTCAAAAAGCAGACGAAGTTTCTTGAGGACGGCCATGACCTGCTAGAGCGCAAACGCGAACTGCTCACACGATTGGTTTATGAGCGCATCGGTGAGTACCGGCATTTGCGCGCGGAAGCCGAGACCAAGCTCAAACAGGCTTACCGCTCGCTCGCCATCACGCATCTGCGCATGGGCAGCCGCGCCATGCATCAAGCCGCGCTCGGAGCCAGCCCGGCGCTGGATGTCAACATCCTGCCACGGCGTAGCCTGGGGGTCGAATATCCCGCCGTGCAGGCCGAACCCTTACCCCTGAAACCAAGCGGTTTGTTGGGCACGGATGCCAGCTTCGACGCTACCTGTCGCTTGCTTGCCGAGGCCGCCGCCGTGCTCGCTCATTTGGCCGAGGTGGAAATCGCCCTGCATCGCCTGATGGAGGAGCAGCGCAAGGCGCAAAAGCGGGTGAACGCACTAAAATACAACATCATCCCTCTCTATCGGCGCACCCTGCACTTCATCCAATCCTCGCTGGAGGAAGAAGAACGCAACACACTGTTTCAGGTGAAAATTCTTCGCGAGCGCGCGGCTTAGGGCTGGCTCGGCGGTTGCACTCAAGCAACAAGAAGTAGTAAATTTGTCATGATCGTTGCAATTCCGCGACGATAGCAACCTGACATTGACGCTTATGACTTCTTACCTGCATACCCCTACCCCCTCGGCGCTGCCCCGCGCGGGCCGCCACTCCCGGCAGCGACTGGATTACTTTTGAAATGTCGCGGTTGGCCCCGGGATTGCGTTCGATTTCAGAAATATTCAATCGCCGCAATGAAACCGGGCTTTCCTGATCGCGGGCAAACGGTGAGGCCCGAACAACAACTTCCTCAAGATTTACGCTGGTTTCCTTGAGAGGAAGTTCAACAAAAATTGTCTTGGCATTGGTTACCAAAAAATCTTCGGAAATGTACTTTTCATAACCAACGGATGTGGCTACCAATTTGGTGAAACCAGGTTCCAGGCCGGTAAAAATGAAATTACCATCCAAATCCGAAGTGGTTCCAATGTTGGTTCCAAAGATGATGATGTTTGTGAAAGGGAGCGGTTCGTTGTTTTTCGAATCGAATACCCTGCCCTCAATTCGCCCCGATTGGGCATGTATGCCAATTGATGCCAAAAGCAAAACAGCCAATAACATCAGGTTTCTTAAACTCCACATCATTTTACTTCATTTGATTTTTTAATCACTAATTGTCTAATTTTATTAAACATAAATTAAACAAATAAGTTTGTAAAGGGATTTTAAAAATAGTTAGAAAGTAATATT
>CAZPBH010000454.1:0-402 GCA_964584645.1 uncultured Rhodospirillales bacterium
GACGGGATGGACCTTGCCGAAGGGCGCGTGATCCATGCCGCGCCTGCGCTCGACCGCGCCAGCCGCACATTTCCGGGCTGGAGCTGGTGCTGGAGGATGATGCCATGACCCGCCCATCCAATCTCGAGCCCTGGCTGCGCCGGCTTGCCGATCTGCACGGGATCGCGCCGGGCTATCACGATGTCGAAGGCGCCTGGCGCGAGGCCCCGCCCGAGAGCGTGAAGGCAGCGCTGTCTGCCATGGGTGTCGAGCCCGCCGAAGCCTCCGTGCCCGAGGCGGAGCGCCATCGCTGGGCCGATGTTCTGCCGGCCGCCCAGACCGCCCCGGCGGCCAGCCCGGCTTTCTGGCCCAGCCTGCTGGCCGGGACCGGGCGCTATCGCTGGACGCTCGACGGCCCCGATG
>CAZPBH010000454.1:412-1906 GCA_964584645.1 uncultured Rhodospirillales bacterium
GATGGCTTCAGCCGCTCGGGCGAGGGAGTCTGGGAGGAGGGCGAGCTTGATGACGGGGCGTCGCTGGGGGGTCAGAATTTCGAGCGTCGGCGGATCGCGCTGGGCGATGACGTGCCGCCCGGGACCTATACCGCGCGGCTCGAGGTCGGTGGCGATGCGCATGAGACGACCCTGATCGCGGCGCCCGAACGAGCCTTTTCGATGGAAGATGCGCTGGGCGACCGACCGGGCTGGCTGCTGGCTACCCAGCTCTATGGCCTGCGCAGTGAACGTGATCAGGGGATCGGCGATTTCGGCGCGCTGGCGGAGCTGTGCGGGTCGGCTGCGAGGCTCGGTGCGGATGCGGTGGGCATGAGCCCGATCCACGCGCTGTTCCCGGCCGAACCGCGGCATCGCAGCCCCTATTCGCCCTCCTCGCGCAGCTTCGTGAACGCGCTGCTGATCGATGTCACCCGGGCGCCCGGGGCCGCCGGTTCCGGGGTCATCACGCCGGAAACCCTGGCCGGCCTGCGCGCCGATGAGCTGGTCGACTATCACAAGGTCGGGCTCGCCAAGATGCAGGCGCTGCGCGCGCTCTGGCAGGATTTCATGCGCGCCGCCGGCGGAGAGGAGCGCGCGGCCTTCGATGCCTTCGTTGCCGAGGGCGGGGTGCCCCTCGCGCGCCATGCCCTTTTCGATGCGCTTCAGGCGGAGATCTACGGCCTGATGGGCGAGCGGGGCGGGTCCTTCGACTGGCGGCAATGGCCGGCCGAACTCAAGAATCCCGAGGCCCCCGGTGCCCGCGCCCTCGCCCGGGAGAAGCCCGACGAGGTGGCCTTCCATGCCTGGCTGCAATGGCTGGCTGATGCGCAGCTGGGGACAGCCGCGCAGGCAGCCCGCGATGCCGGCATGCGGGTCGGGCTCTATCGCGATCTGGCGGTGGCCAGCGACCCGGCCGGGGCCGATGCCTGGGGCGATCAGGATCTCTACTGCCCGGGTGTGGGCATCGGCGCGCCGCCGGACCCGCTCAACTCCCGTGGCCAGAGCTGGGGGCTCTGTCCGATGGATCCCAACGCCATGCGCCGCCAGCGTTTCGAGGGGTTCCGGGCGTTCCTGCGTGCCAATATGCGCCATGCCGGCGCCATCCGCCTTGACCATGCGATGAGCCTCACCCGGCTGTTCTGGATACCGGCAGGCCAGACCGCGGCCGAGGGAGTCTATGTCCGCTATCCCTTCGAGGATCTGCTGGCAATCGTCCGGCTCGAAAGTCAGGCGGCGCGGTGCATGGTGATCGGCGAGGATCTCGGTACCGTGCCTGATGGCTTCCGCGAGCCACTGGCGGAATCGGGTGTGTCGACCTGTGCCGTGATGCCCTGGGAACGCGATGGCGAGGGCCGGCTGAAGCGCCCCCGCGCCTACGGGGCTGACAAGCTCGCCTCGCTCGGCACCCATGACATGCCGACCCAGCACGGCAACTGGGTGGGGGCGGACATCCCCTGGCGGCGTCAGTTCGGC
>CAZPBH010000455.1:0-463 GCA_964584645.1 uncultured Rhodospirillales bacterium
GATTGAAGAGCTTTTATTTAATATGATATTTTTACTTATCGATTTGATTCGCGAAAGGGATAGAAGTATAAATATTCAAATAGGCCTGCCTAATTTGAGCTGATTCCCCCTCTTCTTGATAAGGCTCCAGCCATCGAAACCCACCCGATAAGGATAAATCCAATCCATCTAAAACTCTGACTCCGGCTCCCAATTCTATCTTAGGGGTCATCACTCCGTTTTGAGCGATATAGACATAGAGATTTTCCGTTCCATAACGAAGCGCGAGTGAACCACAGAGCATCGGTTTTGTTTCTTCGGCGAAATTCAGCATCAATCCGGGGGACAGGATTATATGGAAACGTGATTCCGGCGGAAAGGGATCGTATACTAACTGCATCCCGTAATTCGCGAGCCAAGGCGATATTTCATTTTGTTCGAGGAAAAAAGAGACTCCCAAATAATCCTTTATATGATAGGAAGC
>CAZPBH010000455.1:473-1894 GCA_964584645.1 uncultured Rhodospirillales bacterium
AGGAAGCGCCGATTCCGATTCCGTAAAGTTGAAATTCCGCGCTTGAATTCGTATTTTCGATATTTTTGTTGAAACCGGTGGAAATAGCGGTGTCTATCGTGTAATGTCCTTCCTCAAGGATATCTACATGCGTGTGATTCTCAAGACAGGAAGCGCTTAGGAAGCAAGCGAAAAGCAGTAGTCTGCGAAAATTCATAGCGGGCTCCTTTATTCTACGCCTATCACGGTAATGTCATCATTTAAAGAATGGCCGTCCCGAAATTGATCTAAAGCGGAAAAAATGCTCTGAATGATCTCACTCATTTTTTTCTCTCTGTTATTTTCTAATACTTTTATTAATCCTTCATCCCCAAATTCTTTTTCATCATGGTTAAATTCTTCAGTCAAACCATCGGTAAAAAGTAAAAGCTTTTGATGGCAATCAAAAGCAAAATTTTCTACACTATATTCCACATTTTCCAAAACGCCTATTGGCTTTCCGATGGCTGTAATAGGCACGATTGTCTCTCCGATGAGATATTGATCGGGATGTCCGGCTGAAGCGTAATAAAGAGTGTTGTTGGATAAATCGATATCGGCGACGATACAAGTAAAAAATTCGGCCAACGTTTTAAAATTGCGCATAAATTGCTGATTCATCGTATTCAAAAGTTCATTTGGATATTTAATCAAGCGCTTTAGGGACTCATATTCAGACTTGATAATCATAGTGATCAAAGCGGCCTGAACTCCGTGACCGGTAGCGTCCGCTAAAAAGATACGAATGCGTTCCGGGGCGACCATCTCCACATCGAAAATATCCCCCCCAACTTCAGCCATCGGTTGATAATGAAACTCAAGCTTTTTACCACCCAGCTCTGTCATTTCCACAGGTAGTATCGTCTGTTGTATCCGTTTAGCGAACATCAGATCCTGCTTCATACGAGCGTATACCTGATTAAGTTCCGTATAAGCGAGGTCTGTTTGAGCGCTTACCACCTGTAAGTGATTATTAACCTCATTCAGGTTTTTCTGCTGGTTATCACTGATTTTAATTAGCTTTTTGCTTTGCCGTAAAAGTCTTTTATAGCTTTTGAGTAGTTTGTGATACTGACTGATTAGCTCTTCGGTTTGTAGCTTCTCATCATTCAAGTAACATTCCGCTTCAGAAATTACATTTTCCTCATGACTGAAAAGGTTGGATTTCTCTTTCGGTTTCATAATTCTTCCAATCAAATTATTTACTGAGAATATCAAAAGGAATACTCAGGTCTTCCTTAAATTCCTCACCACATTCCAGCGCGATTTCATTTTCCAAGTCATAATACCAATTCACTTTTAATTCTCTTTTTTTCTCGTAAGCGTCCTCAAGTATATCAAAAAAATTCATAAAACATTTCGTACTACTGGTATTGAGATAGATCATTTTTAGATGAAGCTCT
>CAZPBH010000456.1:0-1887 GCA_964584645.1 uncultured Rhodospirillales bacterium
GATGGGCGGCAAGCGGCTGCGCGTGAATGTGATCGTGCCGGGGCTGACCCGGACGGATATGGCGCGCAGCTTTGCGGGCTCGGACGAGGCGGTGTCGTCCTTCGGGCACAAGAGCCCGCTCGGCCGGGTCGGCGAGGTCGAGGATCTGGTACCTACGGCGCTCTATCTGGCCAGTGCGGCCAGCCGCTACGTCACCGGCCAGGTGTTCAATGTCGAGGGCGGCCAGCTCGCCGCCGCCTGAATGCAGGAGATTTCCAACCCATGCCCCAGATGCGCCAATGGCTGCTGAACGACCATCCCAACGGTCGCCCGATCGAGGACCATGATTTCAGGCTGGTCGAGGTGCCGGTGCCCGATATCGTTCCCGGTGAAGCGCTGGCAAAGACGCTCTGGCTCGGCTTCGATCCCGCCCAGAAGGGCTGGATGGAAAACATCGCCAACTATGTCGACCCGATGGCCATCGGCGATGTCATGCGCGGCTCCGGCATCGCCCAGATCGTCGCCTCGCAGAACCCGGAGCTGCCGGAGGGCGCGCTCGTCACCGGCACCATCGGCTGGACGGAGTACACTGTTCTGGGCGAGCTGGGGGGCAAGCGCATGATCCGGCTGCTCGACGCCGATACGCCCTATCCGGTGACCCAGAACCTCTCGACGCTCGGCACCACGGGGCTGACGGCCTTTTTCGGCCTGACCCGGATCGGCCGGCCGCTCCCGGGGGATGTGGTGGCGGTCTCGGGCGCCGCCGGGGCGACGGGCTCGGTCGTCGGGCAGCTGGCCAGGCTGATGGGCTGCCGCGCCATCGGCATCGCCGGGGGAGAGCAGAAATGCGCCTATCTCAGGGACCTCGGCTATGACGCCGCGATCGACTACAAGGGCGAGGATGTGCGCGCCCGCCTGCACGAGCTGGCCCCCGGCGGGATCAACGTCTTCTATGACAATGTCGGCGGCACGATCCTGAACGACGCTCTTGGCGAGATCGCGATGGGCGCCCGGATCGTCATCTGCGGGGGCATCTCGCGCTATGAGCAGGGCCGCCAGCCGGCCGGGCCGGCCAATTACTTCAACCTGATCTTTCAGCGCGCCCGCATGGAAGGCTTCATCGTGCTGGATTATGCGGCCGAATTCGCGCAAGCGCGCGAGCGCCTCGGCCAATGGCTGGCCGATGGGCGCCTGCAGGTCCGTGAGGACATTCAGGAAGGCTTCGAGAACGCGCCCGCCACCCTGCAGCGCCTGTTCAGGGGCCAGAATTTCGGCAAGCAGCTTCTGAAGGTCGCCGAGCCGGCCTGATCTGGCCAGCGCGGACATAACGGCCATATTTGCACGAAATCACATAACCGACAGGCTTCAAGCCATGACGAGGGAGGAAGATCACCGATGAGCGTCGCCGAAGAGATGCCGGGGGAAGGCCCGATCAACCTGCTGGACCCGAAGGTGGCGGAATGCCCCTTCGCCGCCTATGCCCGCCTGCGCCGGGAGGCACCGGTCTATCAGATGCCGGGCTCGGGCATCTTCGTGATCTCGACCTACGATCTGTGTGTCGAGGCGACCAGGATGACGGAGGTCTTCTCCAACAAGTTCCAGAAGATCGTGGCTCCCAAGCCGGAGGTTGCGGCTGTCTACGGTCAGGCCGGGATCGCCCCGCCGCCACCCACGCTGCTGACCAACGATCCGCCTGATCATGCGAAGTTCCGTGGTCTGGTCGACAAGGTCTTCGCCCCCGGCCGGGTGAAGAAGATGGAAGATTACATCAACCAGATCGTGCATGAGCTGATCGACCGGTTCATCGACAAGGGCGCGTGCGAGCTGGTGACCGAATTCGCCGTGCCGCTGCCGCTGTCGATCATCGCCGATGAACTCGGCGTGCCGCGCGAGGACATGCCGAAATTC
>CAZPBH010000457.1:0-1885 GCA_964584645.1 uncultured Rhodospirillales bacterium
GCGGCCGAATTCAACGTCTCCGGTCTGGGCCATGAAGCCGTCGATCACCCGGTGAAAGATGACACCGTCATAAAAGCCCTGACGCGCCAGCGTCTTGATGCGTTCCACATGCTGGGGTGCCTTTTCCGGCAACAGCTCGATCACGACCCGGCCCGTCTCGAGCTCCAGATACAGCGTGTTTTCCAAATCATCCTCCTGCGCGACGGCACCGCCAGCCATGAGACTTGCCAGCGCTGCCATCAGCACGACCGTGCCAAGGCGCGCCGCAAATCGGGCGGCTGCGCGCAACCTGCCCGCGGGCCGCGCCGGATACAACCCCGGGCGAGAAAATTTCGGTGCGCTACCCGTGCCTGACATCATCGGACCCTCTCCTCAAGCTGCGTCCCGGTTGCGGGGGCATCTCGGCCCCCGCAACGGGCAGATGGCGCCTGCCCGCGCCGACGGGGAGGGCGGTGCGAAAATTTTGGAAAGGCTGATCTCGGACCCCAAATCGCCGAGCCGCCAGGATCCATGCCCTGATCGGGCGCCGGAAATATTAAGTATTAGTAAAAACGTAATGTACGCAGGGAGCGCCCCAGTTCTGCCTTAATCAAGGCCGTCCCCCGGATAGTCGGTAACAGGACGTGTCAGGGTAGACTTCATGGGCAGGACCATGTTATTTCTACTGAAGTTATTCGTGGGATGGCTCGACAACCTGAGATTTGTGGGAACAGACCGGATTTCGGGCGATGCTTCCCTCACGCCATGGGCGCCTTGAGGGAAGGATTACAGGGCCGATGGGTGCGAACCGGCATCGGCGACCGGGACGTCGGCTCGCCGGCCGTCGGATTGATGCCCAACATTGATGCACCACAACGACATGCACGCCTGAAGCTGAACAGATAGGCGTCACCTGGCGGGGTCAGACTGCGGAATTCCGTGGATCGGCCGGGCCAGAG
Source organism: uncultured Rhodospirillales bacterium (assembly GCA_964584645.1). Taxonomy (GTDB): domain Bacteria; phylum Pseudomonadota; class Alphaproteobacteria; order CAZPBH01; family CAZPBH01; genus CAZPBH01. The sequence goes on from CAZPBH010000457.1 coordinate 939, forward strand.
GGAAAGCGAGTTGGATGACCAGGCTTGTTCCAGGTGTATGGAAGCGCACCGATCCGATCGGTGAGGTGGCGCCGGTGGTATTCGACAGCCCCCATAGCGGGCTTGTGAACCCCACCGATTTCGATTTCGCGGTCAGCCCGCATGAGGTGGCGCAAACCGCCGACAGCCATGTTGACCGGCTGATGGCGCTGGCGCCGAACCGGGGCATTCCCCTGCTCTCGGCCCTGTTTCCGCGCGCCTATATCGACGTCAACCGCACCGCCGAGGATATCGACGAGAAGCTGCTGAGCGATGTCTGGGCCGGCGTCATGCAGCCGACCGAAAAGAGTGCCGGCGGGATGGGTCTGGTGCGCCGGCTCAGCCGACCGGGCCGCCCGCTTTATGCCCGGCAGCTGCGCTCGGAGGAGATCCGCGACCGGCTGGAAGGCTATTACCATCCCTATCACACCGAATTGCAGCGCCTGCTGGACGTCGCCTACACGCATTATGGGGCCGTCTGGCACCTCAACTGCCATTCCATGCCCTCGCTCGGGGCGGCGATCAGCCTGAAGGGCGATTGGCAGCGCGCCGATTTCGTGCTGGGCGACATGGATGGCCGCACCTGCGAGCGCGCGTTCCGCGATCTGGTCGCGGCCGAGCTGACCGACATGGGCTATGAGGTCAAGATCAACGATCCCTACAAGGGCATGGAACTCATCCGCCGGTACGCCGACCCGGGCGCCGGTCGCCATGCGCTGCAGCTCGAAATCAACCGCAAGCTCTACATGGACGAGGATTCCCTCGATCCGCATGAGGGGTTCGGCCGGCTGCAGCACGATCTGGGCACCCTGGCCGAGCGGATCGCCGCCTACGCCTACGGGCGTACCCAGGCACTCGCCGCCGACTGAGCGGCGCGCTCAGGCGTCCTGCACCGCCTCCTGCTTGGCCAGCGCATCAAAGGCCATCAG
>CAZPBH010000458.1:0-1879 GCA_964584645.1 uncultured Rhodospirillales bacterium
GGCTGCGAGCGTTGCCGCAGCGGTCAGGGCGATCGCCGGCTCGCCACGGGCAACGGCGAGGGCGGCGATCAGCGGCAGAAAGGCGGCCGCCGTGGCGGTGCGGCTGACCAGATGGCCGATCCCCATGACCGCGAGCGCAATGATGGCGGCCAGCGCCGTGGTCGGCCATGCCTCAAGCCCGGTGAGGGCCGAGGCGATGGTCTCCGCCAGCCCGCTGTCCTTCATCATCGCCCCCAGGCTCAGGCCCCCGCCAAACAGCAGCAGCACGCCCCAGGGCAGATCCCGCGTGGCGTGCCAGTCCATCAGATAGGCCTGATGGGTCCGGTCGGTCGGGATCAGGAACAGGATGACCGCACCGGTCAGCGCGACCGCGCCATCGGAAATGCCAAGCCCCTCGGGCAGCCAGCCATCGATCACGGGCCGGGCCAGCAGCAGCACGGCGGTGATCGCCCCGATGATGCCGACCAGACGTTCGTTCCGCTTCATGGGCCCCAGATTCTGCCATTCACGCTCCAGCAAGTCCCGGGCGCCGGGCAGCTCGGTCCGGCGCAGGCGGAACACCCAGCGTGTCAGCACGAGCCAGGAGAGGACAAGAAGAACCAGCCCGAAAGGCACGCCGACCAGCATCCAGCTGAAAAAGCTCAGCTGATAGTCGAACTGCTCCAGCGTGCCGGCGAGGATGGCGTTGGGCGGGGTGCCGATCAGCGTCATCACCCCGCCGGCACTGGCCCCGAAGGCGATGGAGAGCATGATGGCGACCCCGACCTCGCGCTTCGGCCTGACCCGTTCCGTGCCGCCCTCATCGCCGTCGCCTTCCTCGAGCAGCCGGACGACCGACAGCGCGATGGGGAGCATCATGGTGGCGGTCGCGGTGTTCGAGACCCAGGCCGAGAGAAAGGCCGTCGCCCCCAGAAATCCCGCCACCATGCGGTCCGGATAGGGGCCGACGGCGCGCAGGATCATCAGCGCAAGACGTCGATGCAGGCCATGGCGCTGCACGGCGAGGGCCAGAAGAAATCCGCCGAGAAAAAGAAAGATCACCGGATGGGCATAAGGGGCCGCGACCGTCGTCACATCCGCGACACCGATCAGGGGAAAGAGAATCAGCGGTACCAGGGCCGTGACCGGCAGCGGCAGCGCCTCGGTCAGCCACCAGAACCCCATCAGGGCCGCCACCGCAGCGACCCGCCACGGCAGGGCGGGTCCGCCTTCCTGCCAGCCGAGCGCCATCAGCAGCGCAAAGGCCGCCAACCCGCCATAGAGCCCGAGAATGCGCAGCCAGGGCAGCTTGTGCTCGGCCCGGATGTAGCGGTGCAAAGGTGCGGCAAACATGGAAGCGACTCCCCCCGGAATCGGCGGCCGCAAGGCTGGGTGCGGCCAGAGGTGCTGAACTTGCGCCTTATCCTTGTCGAATTCCCACCCCAAGTCGATGCCCATGGCGCAATCCACTCATGCCGACGGAGAGCCGCGACTGGTGCTGTTCGATTGCGACGGCACGCTGGTCGATTCGGCCGCCGGAATTATCTTCGCGGCCGAGCAGGCCTTCCGGGTCCATGACCTGCCCGACCCTGAGCCCGAGGCGGTGCGGGGCGTCATCGGCCTGTCGCTCGAAACCGCGCTCAGCGCCCTGGGCGTGGAGGACGCCCTTCTCACGCGCGTGGCCATGAGGTTCCGTCAGGCCTTTCAGCAATGGGCCGAGGATCCTGTCGCCAGCGATGGACCGGAACGTGAGCCCTTCTATGGCGGGATCCTGCCGGCAATCGGTGTGCTCGACCGCCCGGCCAGCGTGCTCGGTATCGCCACCGGAAAGTCGCGCCGCGGGGTGGACCGCGTGTTGGCGCGCGCTGATCTGACCCGTCGCTTCCTGACCATCCAGACG
>CAZPBH010000459.1:0-1868 GCA_964584645.1 uncultured Rhodospirillales bacterium
TCGATCATCGCGCTGCTGATTGGCCTGCTCCTGCCCGCCCTGACCCGGGCCCGCCATCGCCGGGCACTGGAAGAGGCCGCGGCGGCCCTTGCGCGCGCCCGGGCGGCCCCGCTGGTCGAGCTGGTGGCCGAGGAGGCGCGCCTTGCGGTCCGGGCCCTCGGTCGTATCACGGGCCGGGTCGATGTCGAGGATCTGCTCGACATCATCTTTCGCGATTTCTGCCTCGGGAAATAGGGCCTCAGCCTTCCTCGCCGATCACATGCTCGATCAGCGGCCCGAAGCCGTTGAAGCCGATGCTGGCATAGGTCGTGGTGTAGGCGCCTGCCCCCGCAATCCGCAGCCTGTCACCGGCACGCAGGCCGGAGGGAAGCGGATAGGGGGTCTTTTCATAGAGCGTATCGACCGAATCGCAGCTTGGCCCCGCCAGCACAGCCGGCTCCCTCATCTCGGCCGCGCGGGCCGGGTCGGCGGCTTCGATGGCGTAGCGGATCGCCTCGCCCTCGGTCTCCGCCAGCCCACCGAAGCGCCCGGCGTCGATATAGACCCAGCGGCGCCCATCCTCGCGGCGGGTCGCCAGCACCACTTCGGTTTCGATCACCCCGGCGGCGGCAACGAGCCCACGGCCGGGCTCGATCATCACCTGCGGGGCCACACCGCCCGGAAAGCCGGCGAGGCTGTGGTCCAGCGCGCGCGAGATCGCGGCCGCGAAGGCCGGCAGATCGGGCGCCTTCGTGCCCGCGGCATCCGGGCCCGGCAGCCCGCCGCCGATGTTGATCAGGCGCATGGGATAGCCTTCCTCGGCCAGCAGGCGCAGGCAGGTGGCTGCCCGCGCGATGGCCGGCGCCCAGGCCTGCGGGGCCTTCTGCTGCGAGCCGACATGGAAGGAAAAGCCGACCGGCACCAACCCGAGATCGGCCGCCAGCCGGGCCAGCCGGATGCCTTCGCCCGCCCCGCAGCCGAATTTCTGGCTGAGCGGCCATTCCGCGCCCTCATTGTCGACGCGCAGCCGGCCATAGACCTCGGCCCCCGGAGCATGAACGGCGATCTTGCGCATCTCCTCCTCGCAATCATAGGCATAGAGCCGCACGCCGGCCGCATGGGCATGGGCGATGGCCTCAGCCTTTTTCAGGGTCGAGCCATAGGAGATGCGCTCCGGCGCGGCGCCGGCCTCAAGGCACATGTCGATTTCGGCCGGGCTCGCGGCATCGAAACCGCTGCCGAGCCGAACCAGCCGGCGCAGGATCGCCGGATGCGGATTGGCCTTCACCGCATAGAAGATCGCGGCCCGCGGCAGCGCCTCGGCGAGCGCGCCATAGGCGGCGGCGACCACGTCGAGGTCGAGGACAAGGCAGGGCGTGGCCGGGACGTTCGCCTCCAGCCAGCGTGCCAGCCGGGAGGAAACCCCGGTTGCAGTGATGTCATGCGATGCGGCAGCGGCCGCCATCAGGGCGGTCGTCGTGTTCTCCATCAGCTTCTCGCCTTTCCCAGTTAGCCGGAGCCTGCGTCTGGCTTCGGCCTGGCTTTGAACCAAACCAAGAAACAGCGTCGCTGCGTGACCACCCACCCGGATAGGCCATCCCTCTCACCCGGAGGCATGGCGGGGCGCCAGAGGCGCGTGCGTCTGTTCGCTCTATGAGGCGGTGGATAACGCTTTCCGGGTCGGATTTGCAAGCCTTGCGTTGCCGCAGGGTGTTTCACGTGAAACCGGAGCTTTCGGGCGCACGGATCGCTTTGACGCCGCCCGACCGGCTGGGGTAGGAGAGAGCCCATGAACAGCCTGATCCACCAGCGTTACGACGTGATCGTCGTCGGCGGCGGCCATGCCGGCACGGAAGCTGCCGCGGCGGCCGCGCGGCTGGGTGCGCGCA
>CAZPBH010000460.1:0-1848 GCA_964584645.1 uncultured Rhodospirillales bacterium
GATGACCAGCCGCAGCGGCGCCCGCTCCGCACAGTTCACGCAGATGATCCCCACGCCGCGTGCCTCGATCCGCGCGGCAAAGCCCGGCGGACAGAACGCCACCAGATCAAGCCCCTGGGGCCGCATCACGGTCAGGTCATCGGCAATGAGCTTCGCCCCGCGCTCGATCAGGCGCAGCGCAAGATCGGATTTGCCCGCGCCGGAAGGGCCACGCAGAAGCACCCCCTCCCCGGCACAGGCGACCGTGGTCCCCTGAACGTGCATCATGGCCTGATGAGGGTGCGCTTCGGCCGAATTGGAGTCAACCGAAATGCCGTACGATGCGATGAAAAGCCCGATGAAAAGTTGGGGGGTCCTGCGGTCTATCGTGCAGGCAGACAAACCATGAACCGGGCGCCCAGCCGGTTGCCCTGGGGATCGATCCGGTTTTCCGCCGCGATCCAGCCTTCATGGGCCTCGACGATCTGCCGCGAGATCGAGAGGCCAAGGCCCGAATGGGTGCCGAACTTCTCGTTCTCCGGACGCTCGGAATAGAAGCGGTCGAAGATCGCCGCGAGCTTGCCCTCGGGAATGCCGGGGCCGTCATCGTCCACCACCACATCCACGGTCGGCGTGCGACGATCCCCGGCGCGGGTCACCTGGATGCGCACCTCGCCATCCTCGGCGGAAAAGGACAGCGCGTTGCTGATGAGGTTCTGGAAAACCTGGACCAGCCGGCTCTCGACACCCTCGACGATCATGGCGCCCCGGCCGACCTCGAGCACGAGGCGCTGGTGCGTCTCGCCGCCTGCCCGCGTCACCTCATGCGTCTCCACGAGCATGCGCAGCATGGACGCCACGTCGATGTCGGTGCTCTCCGACCGGCTGAGCTCGGCATCGACGCGGCTGGCGTTGGAGATGTCACTGATCAGCCGGTCGAGCCTGGCCACATCGTCCTGAATTATGCCCATCAGCTTCTTCTGCTGCTCGGCATCCTTCACCCGCGCGGCCGTCTCCACGGCCGAGCGCAGACTGGTGAGCGGGTTCTTGATCTCATGGCTCACATCGGCCGCGAAGCGCTCGATGGCGTCCAGCCGCGCCCAAAGGGCCTCGGTCATCTCTCGCACCGCAAGCGAGAGATCGCCGATCTCGTCATTGCGCTCCGAGTAATCGGGGATCACCGCCCGGCGTCCGGGACCGCTGCGCACATTTTCAGCAGCGATCGCGAGCTGGTGAATGGGACCGCTGATGGTGCGGGAGAAATAGATGCTCATCAGCACGGTCACGGTCAGCGCACCGATGAAGATCTGCAGGATGTCGACCCGAACCTCGAGAATGGCGCGCTGGATCTCCCGACCATCGCGGGAGAGCTGTACGGCCCCCATCACCTGCTTGAAGCGCTGCACCGGGGCAGCGGCGATCAGCAGGATGGAGGTGCCCGAGCCGGTCTCGATGGAAAACGCGCTGCGCGAAACCTCGCCCTGCAGCGCGCGCAACACGTCGGGATAGGCGGCTGCGGTCTCTTCGGCGAAGGCGGCACCCTGGGGAAGCGCTTCCTCCACAGGAAAGATGTTGAGGGCCTTCTGGAGGGTCGTTTCCAGCCGGTCGATCAGCGGCTCGTTGCCCTCCGGCGGCGGCAGTTCCTCGATCTCGACCATCTCTTGCTCAAGGTTGGGCAAGACCAGATTCCCTCGGGCGCATTCGCGTCCTAGGGTAGCCAAGCTGGCTTCGTAGCGATCTTGAGCGGCGTGAAACTCTTCCTCGGCGCGGTTGACCCATTGCTCGACGTCGTGTTGATCGGCCCCGGGAGAGACTGTCGAAAAGGCCCGCAAGGCCCGTCCCGAGGCGGTCGTCCAGCCCGAGCCGGAG
>CAZPBH010000461.1:0-1848 GCA_964584645.1 uncultured Rhodospirillales bacterium
TTCTACGTTGCCCCGCCGCGTGAATTTCCCAGGCCCGGTCGCGTCCGTCCAGAGAAGGGCGGCGTCAGCGAGGGCCTCGCTCAGGCTCGCGGCCGCATAGACATTCAGCGGCGCCTGCGCGCGTGCATCCTCGCCGCAGGCAAGCCCGAAAAGCAAGACACCGGCGAGGACGAACCAGGCCGGTGCATGAAGGCTGGACCGGAGGTGCGGGCACCTGCCGGGCCGATCCCTGAAGAACCGGAGCATGGCGGTCGATATCGCCCGCCCTGCATGCCGGATCAAGTTGTCCGAGATCAGACTTCCTTGAGATTGACCGCGGCGGACTTGCCCTTGCGCTTGTCCATCTCGAGCTCGAAGCTGACCTTCTGGCCTTCGTTAAGCTGGCTCAGACCCGAGCGCTCGACGGCAGAGATGTGCACGAACACATCCGGACCGCCCTCATCGGGGCAAATGAAGCCAAAACCCTTGGTTCCATTGAACCATTTCACTGAACCCGTCGGCATCGCGTTTCTCCTGCACGTTTCTTGGGTTGGGTGGATCGGATGGTGCGCACGCGCCGTCAGGCGCGCACGACCGCGTCGGCAGAACGGCCCTGGCGCCGGCGGCGCGGCGGACGGCCGGATTTCTTCGGGCCACCATGCGCGGCCGGCGTGCCGCCCAGCATGCGTGTGAGCCCGGCATCATGAGCCTCATCGGAGGGCATGCGTTCGCCATGGCGATTGCGCTCGCCCGGATTGGCGCGGGCGCTCTTCGTCGGACGCTCACTGGCCGGGTGACCCTGGCGGTTGCCGGAGCGATGCGGGCCCTGGCCCCGGGGCCGGCCGGATCGTGCCGGACGGGAGGGGGCTTCCGGCTCGTCCCCCAGCAGGGGAGCATGCGGGTTTCCACCCGCTGCCGCCAATTTGGCGCCGATCAGCTTTTCGATGTCGCGCAGAAGCTTGCGTTCCTCCGGATCGCAGAGCGAGATCGCGATACCGTCCTTGCCGGCGCGCGCCGTGCGGCCGATGCGGTGCACATAGGCTTCCGGCACGTTGGGCAATTCGTAGTTCACGACATGGCTGATGTCGTCGATGTCGATGCCGCGCGCGGCAATATCGGTCGCCACCAGAATGCCGACCCGACCATCGCGGAACGCCTCCAGCGCGCGGGTGCGCTGGGCCTGGCTCTTGTTGCCATGCAGGGCGGCCGAGCTCAGCCCGGCCTGGTCGAGATGCTTGCTGACCCGATCGGCCCCGCGCTTGGTGCGGGTGAAGACGATCGCGCGTTCGACATCGCGGCCGCGCAGCAGGTCGATCAGCACACCGCGCTTGCCGGCCGCATCGACATGATGGACCGACTGGGCGATGGCCGCCACGGGCCGCGCCTGCGGGGTCACGCTGACCTCTTCGGGCTCGGTCAGGAATTCGTTGGCGAGCTTGCGGATGGGTGCCGGCATGGTGGCCGAGAGCAGCACCGTCTGGCGCGATTTCGGCAGCTTCGCCATCAGGCGCCGGATCGCCGGCATGAAGCCCAGATCCATCATCTGGTCGGCCTCGTCGAGCACCACCGTGTCGGTGGCGTCGAGCGTGACGGCACCGCCGCGAAGATGGTCTTCGAGACGCCCGGGCGTGGCGACAAGGATGTCGAGCCCGCGGGCAAGGGCCTTCACCTGTGGCCCGGGCTTCACGCCACCGACGACGGTGGCGCTGGTGAGCCTGAGATGGCGGCCATAGGTCGCGAGGCTTTCACGCACCTGGGCAGCAAGTTCCCGTGTGGGCACGAGGATCAGGGCGCGCACCGTGCCGGGGGCCGCGCGGCCCTTGCGCCCGGCGAGGCGATGCAGCAGGGGCAGCGTGAAGGCGGCGGTCT
>CAZPBH010000462.1:0-1845 GCA_964584645.1 uncultured Rhodospirillales bacterium
GAACACGCCCAGCCCGGCGATGATGAGCACGGTGGTGCCGATCTTGCCGATCACGGCCAGGATCAGGTCCTTGGCCGTCACCCCGAGCGGGCGCTTGCCGTTGACGGTGATGCGCATGGTCTTCGCCGGCTTCATCAGCAGCGTCTGGGTGGCCAGCACATGCTCGACCTCCGAGGTGCCGATGCCGAAGGCGAGCGCGCCGAAGGCCCCATGGGTCGCGGTGTGGCTGTCGCCGCAGACGATGGTCATGCCCGGCTGGGTCAGCCCCAGCTCCGGCCCGATGATGTGGACGATACCCTGCCGGGTGTCGTTCATCGGGATGAAGGGCACGCCGAAATCGGCCGCGTTCTTCGTCAGCGCGTCGAGCTGAATGGCACTGTCGGGGTCGGCGATCCGGGCGGGGTCGCGGTCAAGATCGGTCGGCACGTTGTGGTCGGGGACCGCCAGCGTCTTGTCCTTGGCCCGCACCTGGCGCCCTGCCAGACGCAGCCCTTCGAAAGCCTGCGGGCTCGTGACCTCATGGGTCAGGTGGAAGTCGATGTAGAGAATGCAGGTCCCGTCGTCATAACGATGGACGACATGGCTGTCCCAGATCTTCTCATACAACGTGCGCGGCGCGCTCATGGTCGTTCTCGAACCCCTGGTGATGGATGCTTGCAGATTGGTTGAAATGGGAGCCAGCCGCCGCCCGCGCCATAAGCGGGCCGTGCATCACTGATCCCCGGAAATCTCCGCGATCAACTCGTCATGCTCGCCCAGCCTCGGGGGGGCCAGATCATAGCGGACGGGCGTCTCGGAGAAGCGGATCGGGCAACCGACCAGAGGCACCCGGCCAAGCTCGGGATGGTCGAGGTGAATGGGCAGGCCACGGGCCTGGATCTGCGGGCTGGTCAGAGCCTCGGCCACGCTGTTGATCGGGCCGCAGGGCACGTGGGCGGCCTCCAGCTTCCCGATCCACCAGTCGCGGGGCCGCTCCCGGAACAGGGCCTCCAGAAGCGGGATCAGGGCGGCGCGGTTGTGCACGCGGTCGCGGTTGGTCGCAAAGAGCGGGTCGAGCCCCAGCTCGGGCCGGCCGGCAACCTCGCAGAAGCGCCGGAACTGCTCGTCATTGCCGACCGCCAGGATCAGCCAGCCATCCTGGGCGTGAAAGTCCTGATAGGGCACGATGTTGGGATGGGCGTTGCCCATGCGCTCGGGCGCCTTGCCGGTAACGAGGTAATTCATGTTCTGATTGGCGAGCACGGCCGCCTGCACATCCAGCAGGGCGAGGTCGATATGCTGGCCGCGACCCGTGCGATGGCGGGCCTGCACGGCAGCGAGGACAGCGGCGGTGGCGTACATGCCGGTGAGGATGTCGGCCAGCGCCACACCCACCTTCTGCGGCCCGCCGCCCGGCACCTCGTCGGGCTTGCCGGTGATGCTCATCAGCCCGCCCATCGCCTGGATCAGCACGTCATAGCCTGGGCGTTTGGCGTAGGGGCCGGTCTGGCCGAAGCCGGTGATCGAGCAATAAACGATCTGCGGATTCTCTTTGCGGATGGACTCGTAATCCAGACCGTATTTCTTCAGCCCGCCGACCTTAAAGTTCTCCAGCAGGATGTCGCTGCGCGCCGCCAATTCGCGCACAAGGGCCGCGCCTTCGGGCCGGGCGATATCGATCGCCACCGATTTCTTGCCGCGATTGGCGCTGAGGTAATAGGCCGCCTCGCCGGTCGGCGCGCCTTGCGTGTCGGCCAGGTATGGCGGCCCCCAGGAGCGCGTATCGTCGCCGGCGCCCGGTCGCTCGACCTTGATCACCTCAGCCCCGAGATCGCCCAAGAGCTGCCCGGCCCATGGCCCGGCCAA
>CAZPBH010000463.1:0-1823 GCA_964584645.1 uncultured Rhodospirillales bacterium
CCTCGCTGATCGTGCCGGCACCCCGGCCGGCGGGTTCGGCCGCGGCGCGCTCGATGGTCTCGAACAGGGCCGGCTGGTCATAGCCCGCAAGCATGGAGACACACTCGCCGAGCTGGACCCCGCCACGCCCGTCGGGTGGCGCGAACATGGTTGTCGGCCGGATGCTGCCATGGAAGATGCTGTGCTCGGCATAGAGGCGCAGCAGGCCCACCACGGGCGCGAACACGTCCTTGATGATCCGCTCCTCGCTCATCGGCTTGATGCGGCTGGAAAGAGTTGGCATCAGTGGGCGGCCGAGCGGCAGGTCAAAGACGGTCACGAAGCGTTCCACGCCCTCGCCCGGCCATTCGACAATGCCGGCCGCGACGGGCTGCATGTGGTTCAGCGATTCGACATGCTGGAAGGCGGAGAGAAGGTCGCTGCGCGGGCCGATCCGCAGGCGGGTAACGGCCCCCACCATGGCCGAGCGCTTGGGGTCGTCATGCCGGACCGGGAAATAGCGCAACCCTTCCGGATCGAGTTCCTGGACGGGTTTCGAACAGAACAGCTCGTAATGCTTGTTCAGGTGCACGCTCGGGCCCGAGAAGTCGAGCCTGAGCCCCACCGTGTCCTGCGGATGTTCCGGGTCTGTCTGCGCCACGATCCATGCCTGCTGTTCGAACCGGGCCGGTCGCGGTTCCGCACGCCGGCCTGCCGGCCCGCCCGATGCGGGGTTCGGCAGGTCACAGCCTAGCGGGTCGTCCTTGCGTGAACCTTAATGAACGGGGGCCATAAACGGCGCGCGAGGCCTCAATCGAGGAAGGGATCGCGTACCAGAATGGTGTCGTCACGCTCCGGGCTGGTGGAGAGCAGCGCCACCGGGGCTTCCACCAGCTCCTCGATCCGCCGGACATATTTCACGGCCTGGGCCGGCAGATCGGCCCAGCTGCGCGCACCGCGGGTGCTGGTTCCCCAGCCCTCGTGCTCTTCCCAGATCGGCTCGACCGCCGCCTGCGCGACCGGGGAGGCCGGCAGATGGTGCAGGGTCGCGCCGTCAAGGCGGTAGCCCGTGCAGATCTTCAGGCTTTCGAAGCCATCGAGCACATCAAGCTTGGTCAGCGCGATGCCGTTGATGCCGTTGATCTTTACGGCCTGGCGCACGAGCACGGCATCGAACCAGCCGCAGCGCCGCTTGCGCCCGGTGACGGTCCCGAATTCATGGCCCCTTTCGCCGAGGCGCTGGCCGATCGCGTTGTCCTGTTCACTGGGAAAGGGGCCGGAGCCCACGCGGGTGGTGTAGGCCTTCACAATTCCCAGCGTGGTGGACAACGCCGCCGCCCCGACACCCGACCCCGTCGCCGCCTGCCCGGCCACGGTGTGCGAGCTCGTCACGAAAGGGTAGGTCCCATGGTCGACATCCAGCATCGCCCCCTGCGCGCCCTCGAACAGGATGCGTTTGCCCTCCTGTCGCAGCTCCTCGAGCCTCTGCCAGGTGACGGAGGCGAAGGGCAGGATCTTGGGCGCGATTTCCAGCAAGGCTGCCAGCAGGGCCTCCGGATCGGCCTCCGCAGCACCCAGACCGCGCAGCAGGGCGTTGTGGTGGATCAGCAGCTTTTCGAGGCGCTCGCGCAGATGGTCGGGGTCGCGCAGATCGCAGAGCCGCACCGCGCGCCGGGCCACCTTGTCCTCATAGGCGGGGCCGATGCCGCGCCCCGTCGTGCCGATCCTGCCCGCCCCGCTGGCGGCCTCGCGCGCCTGATCGACCTGGCGGTGGACCGGCAGGATCAGGGCGACATTCTCGGCGATCAGCAGGCTGGCCGGCGTGATCGCGACACCCTGCGCCA
>CAZPBH010000464.1:0-1818 GCA_964584645.1 uncultured Rhodospirillales bacterium
CCTCCAGCCGTGCCTCCACCGCGTCCCAGAACTGCGCCTCGATCCGGACATCGTCCAGCCGGTTGATCTCATGGATACCGGTCGGGCTGGTCACGTTGATCTCCGTCAGATAATCGCCGATCACGTCGATCCCGACAAAGATCAGCCCCTGCGTGCGCAGGGTCTCGCCGATCGTATGGCAGATCTCCCGATCACGCTCTGTGAGGCGGCTCACTGCCGCGCTTCCGCCGGCATGGAAATTGGCCCGCGCCTCGCCCTCGCGCGGCAGCCGGGCCACGGCCCCGACCGGCTCGCCCTCGATCAGCAGGATGCGCTTGTCGCCCTGCCGGATCTCCGGCAGATAGCGCTGGATCATCAGCGGCTCGCTCGAGATCTGGGCGAACATCTCCAGGATGGTGGACAGGTTCTCGTCTCCGGGCTGGACCCGGAAGACGCCGTGACCGCCGGCCCCGAAAAGCGGCTTGATGATGATGTCCCCGAATTCGCGGCGGAAGGCCCGGACATCCTCGACATGGCGGGTCACGAGGGTCTCGGGCATCAGTTCGGCAAATCGGGTCGCAAAGAGTTTTTCGGGCGCGTTGCGGACCGCGGCCGGGTCGTTGACCACCAGCGTGCCGGGCTGGACATGTTCCAGCATGTGTGTGGCGGCGATATAGGCCATATCGAAGGGCGGGTCCTGGCGCATCAGCACGACATCGACCCCTGCGAGGTCGAGCTTCACCCTTTCACCAAAGGTGAAATGCCGCCCCTTCTCTGCCTGCACCTTGAGCGGATGGGCATGGGCCGTCACGCGCCCGCCGCGCAGGCTCAGATCCCGGGGCTCATAGTGCCAGAGCGCATGACCGCGCGCCTGCGCTTCCAGCGCCATGGCAAAGGTCGAATCGGCCGCGATGTCGATCAGCTCGATCGGATCCATCTGGATCGCCACGGCAAGGCTCATGGGTCGGGGCTCTCGGGAGTGGGGCTGGGAGGGAAGCTCGGATTCAGGCGGGGCTGTCAGTTCGGGGGTGCAGCCTGTGTGGTGGCCTGCAAGCGCGCCTGTTGTCAATCGGCCCTGTGGACGTGCACCTCAGTTGACCTGCGATTTCAGCTTGCTGAGCAGGGTGGCCGCCTCGCGCCGGGCTTCGGGGGTACCGCCGAGGCTCAGCGCATGCTCAAGGCTCGCGATGGCCTCCCCCAGCCTCTCCATGCGGGCGCTCAGAACCCCTTTCTCGAACCAGAGATGCGCTTCGCGTGGCGCGAAGGCGATCATCGCCTCCAGCGCCTCGGCCGCCTCGCGCACCGCCCCCTCGCGCAGCAGGCGCTGCTTGATATTGTTGTGCAGCCGCAGCAGAACCGCCCGGTCGCTGACCGGCGCGTAATGTTCCGGCGCAAGCTCGGCCGCGTTGTCGCTCAGCCGGCGCAGGAGTTGTCGCAGGTCGACAGCCTCAAGCCGCGCCAGATCATGGAACGGGTCAAGGATCATCCGCTCCCCCGAGTCGGTCTCCAGGCGCACGAGGAAGTGCCCGGGAAAGGCCAGACCGTCCATCTGCCAGCCCTGCGCCCGGGCGGCATCCATGTACAGGATGCCCAGCGCCACCGGCAGCCCCTTGCGCCGGTCGATCACCCGGATGAGGTTGGCGTTGGCGAGGTTGTCATAGGTTTCCGTATCACCGGCATAGCCGTGCAGACCCCCGATGGCGAGGCGCAGGGCGGTCGCCTCGTCATGACCGCGCGCAGCGAAATCGGCCGTGTCGGCGGCCAGCCGGACCAGATGATCGCGGTAGAAGCCAAGCGACGCGACGGCGTGGCTCAACGCACCCAGATGCAGCGCGGCCT
>CAZPBH010000465.1:0-1811 GCA_964584645.1 uncultured Rhodospirillales bacterium
TGGGCCGGCCGGTGGATCCGGAGGTGAAGATCATGTAGGCCGACGCCTCGGGCGCAACCGTTGCGGGCTCGAAGGTCTGCGGGCCAGCCTGGGCAGCTGCGGCATCAAGCACCGGCGGCGAAGATCCCGGCTTATCCGCTTCCAACCGCAGGGCGCCATCCTTGTCGGTGATTACGAGCGCGGCGTTCGCATCCTGGACGAGATCCCGAAGGCGCGCGCCGGGGGCAGCCGGATCAAGCGGCACATAGGCGGCGCCAGTCATCAGCGTGCCCAGCATCGCCACCGGCAACGCCGATGTCCGCGGCAGCAGAACGACGACATGATCGCCCGGCCCCACCCCATGTGCGGCAATCGCGCTCGCCATGGCGTTGGCCCGCGCGGCCAGCTCGCCATAGCTCACGACCTCACCGTTCCAGCGGAGCGCGGGCGCTGCGGGGCTCAGGCGAGCCTTCTCCAGGATGCGCTCATGCAGCGTGACCGGGGCCAGGCCGCGTGTCGGTCCGACCAGAAGCGCCCCGTTGCCCGGTGCTGCCAGCCCGAAATCGCCGAGCTGTGCATCGCCATCGGCGCTCAGCCAGGCAAGCGCCCTCTGATAAAGGGTGGCCAGTGACGGCGATGCGGCGAAATCGATATCGGGAAAGCTGTCGGGGACCAGATCGAAGGCACCGTCGATCCCGTTGCCATCGCGCTGGAGACTCAGCATCAGGTCGAACTTGCCGGCCGGGAGCGCGATGTCGAGCGGCTCGACCGTGCAACCGTCGAGGGCCGGCGGTGTCAGCCCCCCCTCGAACAGATTGAAGAAGGCGCGCAGGCCGATGTGACGGCCCGTTTTCTCGCGCACGAGCCTCAGAGCTTCTTCCAGGGGGGCCTCGCGACACTCCATCCCCATGCGGATTGCCGCCTCGACCTCGCGCAGCCATGCCGATTTGGCGAGGGTTGCCGGAAGATCGGTGCGCACGACGACGGTGTTGATCAGGCAGCCGGCCATGCGTGACGTCTCGGGCGCATCGCGCAGCGCCACCGGCAGGCCGAAAACAACCTGCCGCTGGCCCGTCAGCCGACCAAGCAGGAGGCTGAAGGCTCCGGCATGCAGCACGAAAGGCGTGACGCCGAGGGCGCGCGCCCTGTCTTCCAGGCGGCGGGCCTCCCCATCGGCGAGGCTGACCCGTTGCAGGGCCGTGGTCGCGTCCGGGCTCCGCGGTGGCAGGCCCATGTCGGTATCGGCGTCTTCCAGCACTCGGGCGAGCACGCCAAGCGAGGCACGCGCCGTTCCTTCCTCCAGACGCTCGGCCTGCCAGGCTGCCCAGTCGGCAAATTGAAGCTCGGGTTCGGGTTCCGCCGTGCCGGCACCCTGATTGTACAGGGTCGCAAGTTCCTCCAGCAGCAGCCCCACCGTCCAGCCGTCGCAGGCCACATGATGCAGCACGAGGCTGAGAGCGTGATCGTGATCGCCCAGTTGCCAGAGCGTGGCCCGGATCGGTATCTCGTCAGCCAGATCGAAAGGTTCGCGGGCAGCCTCCCGACAACAGGCCTCGATGGTCTCGGGCGTTGCCGTGCGGAAGCTCACAACACCTGTCACGATCTGGCCGACAGCGATGGTGTAGCGACCGCCGGCCTCCGGGTAGATCGTGCGCAGGACCTCATGTCGGGCGATCAGCGCATCGACGGCACGGGCCAGACGCGCGGGATCCAGCGGTCCGCGAATGCGAAAGGCCATCGGCACGTTGTACCGACCCGCCGTCCCATGCGCCTCTTCGGTCAGGATTGCCTGCTGCAGGGGGGTCAGCGGCAGATCGGGCTCGACCGGAAAG
>CAZPBH010000466.1:0-1805 GCA_964584645.1 uncultured Rhodospirillales bacterium
CATGCGGCGGGGGTGGTGATCGGCGATCGACCGCTGGCCGAGCTGATCCCGCTCTATCGCGATTTCCGCGAGGCCGACCCGATGCCCGTCACCCAATTCGACATGAAGTGGGTGGAGCAGGCGGGTCTGGTCAAATTCGACTTTCTGGGCCTCAAGACACTCTCGGTGCTGCAGACGGCCATCAGCCTGATCGCCGAGGGTGGCGGGCCGGAACTCGACCTCCCAACCTTGCCGCTGGAGGATGAGGCGACCTTCGCCCTGCTGTGCCGCGGCGAGACGACGGGCGTGTTCCAGCTGGAAAGTGCCGGGATGCGCGATGCCCTCAAGGGCGTCCAGCCAAGCCGTTTCGAGGATATCATCGCGCTGGTCGCCCTCTATCGGCCCGGCCCGATGGACAACATCCCCAAATATATCGAGGTCAAGCACGGTCGCGCCGAGCCGGATTACCTGCACCCGAAGCTGGAGCCGCTGCTGAAGGAGACCTTCGGCATCCTGATCTATCAGGAACAGGTGATGGAGGCCGCGCGGATCCTTGCCGGCTATTCCCTCGGTGGCGCCGATCTGCTGCGCCGGGCGATGGGCAAGAAGATCAAGGAGGCGATGGACGCCGAGCGTGAGCGCTTCATCACCGGGGCGACCGACAATGGCGTGGATGCCGATCAGGCCGGGCTGATCTTCGACCAGATCGCCAAGTTCGCCGGCTATGGCTTCAACAAGAGCCATGCCGCCGCCTATGCGCTTATCGCCTATCAGACAGCCTGGCTGAAGGCACATTACCCGGCCGAATTCCTGGCCGCCTCGATGACCTTCGATCTCGGCAATACCGACAAGCTGGCGGTCTTCAAGACCGAGCTGGAGCGCCTCGGCATCCCGCTGCTACCCCCCGATGTCAACGCCTCACGCGCACGGTTTTCCGTCGAATATCGCGATGACCGGCCCGCGATCCGCTATGCGCTGGGGGCGCTCAAGGGGGTGGGCGAGACGGCCATGGAGGCGCTCGTCGCCGAACGGGAGGCGGGGGGAAAGTTCACCGGCATCTTCGACCTGCTTCGGCGCATCGACCCGCTGCACATGAACAAGCGCCAGCTGGAGCGCATGATTGCCGCTGGCGCCTTCGACAGCCTCGACGCGCGGCGGGCGACGCTGCTGCACAATGCCGAGAAGCTGGTCCGCTTCGGCCAGACCGCGGCAGCCGAGAAGAAAACCGACCAGGTGAGCCTCTTCGCGGGCGAGGCGAACGCGCTGCCCGATCCGCAGCTGCAGGAGATCCCCGAAGGCGATTTTCTGGCCCGGCTGGCACGCGAACAGGAGGCCGTCGGCTTCTATCTGAGCGCCCATCCGCTGGGTGCGAGCGGACGTTTGCTGGATCGGCTTGGCGGGGTTCCGGCCCGCAAGCTGGAGGAAATGGCCGCGACGGGGGGCAGCCGGGCCACCACGCTCGGCATCGTCGAATCGGTGCGTATTCGCACCAACAGCCAGGGCAATCGCTATGCGTTCGTCGCCCTGTCCGATGCCAGCGGTGGCTATGAGATCACCGTCTTTTCGGAACTGCTCGCCACCTCCCGCGACCTGCTGGAGCCCGGTACGCGGCTCTGCCTGACGCTCGATGTCCAGCTGCGCGAGGATCGCCTGCGGCTGACGGCCACGAAGATAAGGCTTCTGGACGAGGTCGAGGCGGCGGCGGCGCCGGGGCTGCGGATCCGGTTGCTCGAGCCAGCGGCCGGGATCAGCGCCATCGAAAGGCTGGGTTCGGCCGGGCGCGGACGGGGCGAAGTGACCCTGGTGATGGCCAGCTCACGCGGGGA
>CAZPBH010000467.1:0-1800 GCA_964584645.1 uncultured Rhodospirillales bacterium
CCGAAAACGACCTGATCGTCGCGGATTATTTCGCGATGCTGCAGGCCGCATGGGCCGGCGAAACACCTAACAAGACCGCTCATCGCCGCGCCCTCCGGCCGCTGCTCGATAATCGCTCGGATCGCTCCATCGAGCGCAAGCACCAGAACATCAGTGCCGTCCTGAGGGCTCTGGGCGAGGAGTGGATCGCGGGCTACCTGCCGGCCGACAATTACCAGGAATCACTGGTCGATGCGGTGACGCGTTGGCTTGCCCGCCATCATGGCTGGCTGGAGCGGGGTCTCGAAGGCCATGCAACTGACAACCAGCTCCGGGAGCCAGAGTTCGACTGGCAGGGCGCGCCCGGTCATGCCCTTCTCGATGTCGCGATGACCCCGCCAACGCTGGCCAATTCACCGCCGCCCAAAAACCTTGAAAAGGACCTGCGCACCGCCCGGAAATTTGACGTGGCCGGCCGCGATGCGCGCAACCGTGCGCTTGGCCGGGCCGGCGAGGCTCGAGTGCTGAGGCATGAGCGAGCACGCCTGCACGCCGAGGGGCGGGCCGATCTGGCTGAGAGGGTGCGCTGGGTGGCCGATGAGGAGGGCGATGGGCTCGGCTACGATATTGCCAGCTTCGAGCCTGACGGCCGCGACCGGCTCATCGAGGTCAAGACGACCCGCGGCTGGGAGCGCACCCCCTTCTTCCTGACGCGCAACGAGCTGGACGTGTCGCGGGAACAACCGGACATCTGGTGCCTGTTCAGGCTCTACGCATTTTCCCGGTCACCGCGAGCCTTCGAGCTGCGCCCACCGCTGGAGCGCCATGTTTCCCTGATCGAAGCCGGCTGGGAGGCACGCTTCGACCGCACGGGCCCGGCGGTGGGGGCTTGACCCATCAGCCGGGGTGCGGCGTAATCGACGCATGGCAAGAATGCCTGCGATACCCCGGCCCCTCGGCTTTGAGGACCTCAAGCAGCGCCAGCGCGCCTTGCGCGCGGGCTTCCCCGATGTGCTGGGCCTGCGGGTCCACCGGGCGTTGAGCTGGCTGGCCCGGGCCGAGCGCTGCGAGGATGAGGACGGGGCCTTCATCTTCCTGTGGATTGCCTTCAACGCCGCCTATGCCGATGACCGCGCCTATGCCGAGGCCGAGAGCGCCCGCGCGGCCTTCGAGACCTTCTTCATGCGCGTGGTGGAGCGGGATGCGGGCGGGCTCATCCGGCGGGCGATCTGGACCACCTTCCCGGGTCCGATCCGCGTGCTGCTGGACAATCATTTTGTGTACAAGCGCTTCTGGGACTTCCAGAACCAGCTGCCCGGCTGTGCGAACTGGGAAGAAGCGTTCGAGAAATCCCGCGCGGTCGCCCATCGGGCGCTGCAGAATGGGGATACCGTGAAGGTGCTGACCGTCCTGTTCGACCGCCTTTATGTCCTGCGCAACCAGCTGGTCCATGGCGGGGCGCCATGGGAAAGTGAGGTCAACCGCGCGCAGGTGGGCGATGGCTGCCGCATTCTGGGCACGCTGGTTCCCCATTTCATCGCCGTGATGATGGACGCGCCGGAGGCCGATTGGGGCGCCCCCCATTATCCGGTGGTCGAGCCCGCCTGAACCTTGCGCGCCAGATAGAATCCATAGCCGTAGAAGGTACTGAAACGCTCATAAAGGGCGATTTCCGCCCGTTCTTCTGCCACCTGTTCCAGCGCGGCCGGGCTCTGGCCATGCCGGTCGAGAAAGGCCGGAAAGCGCGCTTCCATCGGCCCGTAATAGGCCTCGCGCCAGCAGCTTGCGGGCAGGACGACATAGCCGATGGGGCTGTAGCCT
>CAZPBH010000468.1:0-1799 GCA_964584645.1 uncultured Rhodospirillales bacterium
CGGGGCCATCAGGAACACGCGCCGGCCCGTGCGCTTGAACCACGCCACCTGGATGATGACCGACAGCGCCTCGGCCACGAACAGCCCGCCGATGATCGCCAGCACGATCTCGTGCTTGGTCGCGACCGCGATGGCGCCCAGCGCCCCGCCCATCGCGAGCGAGCCGGTATCGCCCATGAACACCATCGCCGGCGGCGCGTTGTACCAGAGGAAGCCGAGCCCGGCGCCGATCAGCGCCCCGCAGAAGACCGCGAGTTCGCCCGTGCCCGGCACATGGTTGATGCCGAGATAGTTGGAGAAGACGACATTGCCGGCGAGATAGGCGATCAGCCCGAAGCTGGCGGCGGCGATCATCACCGGCACGATGGCGAGCCCGTCCAGCCCGTCGGTCAGGTTGACCGCGTTGGAGCTGCCGATCATCACCAGCATCGCGAAGGGCACCATCAGGATGCCAAGCCCGATCAGCACATCCTTGAAGAAGGGGATCGCCACCCCGGTATCGAGCGGCGAGGGCGTCACGGCGATCATCCAGATCGCGGCACCCAGGCTCACCAGCGCCTGACCGGCCAGCTTGGCCTTGCCTGGCATGCCCTTGTGGTTGCGCTTGGTCAGCTTGAGGTAGTCGTCGATGAAGCCCAGCACGCCGAACCCGCCGGTGACGAGCAGCACGATCCAGACATGCGGGTTGGCGAGATCGGCCCAGAGCAGGGTCGCCACCAGGATGCCGAGCAGGATCATCACCCCGCCCATGGTCGGCGTGCCCTTCTTGGCGAAATGGGTCTCCGGCCCGTCGGTGCGGATCGGCTGGCCCTCGGCCTGCTTGGACTTCAGCCAGCGGATGATGCCGGGGCCGGTGACGAACACGAAGGTGAGCGCGGTCAGGATGGCCCCGCCTGTCCGGAAGGTCAGGTACCGGAAGAGATTGAAGAAGATGAACTCGTCCGCGAGCGGGGCCAGCAGGTTGTAGAGCATCAGGCTTCTCCTCGCTGCACCGGCTTCTGGCCGCGGGCAAGGATGGCCTCCACGACCACACCCATCCCCGCCCCGGCCGAACCCTTGACCATCACCGCGTCGCCTTCGGCCAGCCGGAAGGCCACCTCACCGGCAAGGGCGCGGGAGTCCTCTTCCCAGCGCCCGCGTCGGTGTGCCGGCAGCGCCTCGTACAGATGACGCATCAGAGGACCGCAAGCGTGCACGCAGTCGATGCCATGCTCTTCGATGCTCGCCGCCAGCCCGGCATGAAAGTCGGGCCCTTGCTGGCCAAGCTCCAGCATGTCGCCCAGGACCGCAACCCGCCGTCCGGCCCGTGTTCCGGCCAGCACCGCGAGGGCGGCGCGCATCGAGGCCGGGCTCGCATTGTAGGTCTCGTCGATCAGCCGGATACGGCCCTCGGGAAGGGCCAATTCATGCACGGCGCCGCGGCCCGCCATAGGGGCGAGATCGGCCAGCCCCGCAGCTGCGGCCTCGACATCGCCCTCAAGGGCCGCCACGCTGGCCAGCACCGCAAGGGCGTTCATCGCCCAGTGCCGGCCCCGCTGGTTGAGCGTGAACCCGACAATCCGGCCCATCACATCAGCCTCGACCACGAGGCCGGCCTCACCCTCCTCGATGGTGAGGGGGCGCACATCCGCACTGGCGCCGAAGCCGATGATCCGGGCGGCACCCCGCGCGCGGGCGCGCTCGCCAAGAAAGCCGAAATAGGTGTTGTCGGCGTTCAGCACGGCCGTGCCACCCGGCTCCAGCCCGTCGAGGATTTCCGCCTTGGCGCGCGCGATGCCGTCCAGCCCGTCGGGAAAATT
>CAZPBH010000469.1:0-1347 GCA_964584645.1 uncultured Rhodospirillales bacterium
GTCTTGCCGCCCATGGCCATGCCCGGCGTTGTGATACGCGACCCCCGTGCGGTGCCGGTCGGCCCCTCCACCACCGCATCCATCGCGGTGCGCATCAGCCTCAGATGCGCCGGGTCGATATCGAGGGGGGCGGGCGGGCCGATGAACGGCTCGCGCTCATGCACCACATCCTGACCGACCCGCTCCACCAGATGCGGGCTTACCGGATAGCCGCCATTGACGAGCCGGGCCGTCATGGTCGCAAGCTGCAGCGGCGTGGTCAGCACATAGCCCTGCCCGATCCCGCAGACCAGCGTCTCGCCCGCCTGCCAGGGTTCGTTGAAGCGGGCCCGCTTCCAGGCCTCGGTCGGCATCAGCCCCGACTTTTCGCCGCCGATGTCGATGCCCGTCGGCTCGCCGAGCCCGAATTTCCGCCCCATGGCCGTGATCGCATCGATCCCGACCCGCCGGGCAACGTCGTAGATGAAGACGTCACAGCTTTGCGCGATCGACTGGACGATATCCACGACACCGTGCCCGCCGCGCTTCCAGCAATGGAAGCGATGACCGCCCAGCGTGGTGTGCCCGCGACAGACCACCCGATGCTCGGTGTCGATCACCCCCTCGTGCAGGGCGGCCAGGATCGTGATCATCTTGAACGTCGATCCGGGCGGATACTGGCCGGCCACCGCCTTGTTGATCAGCGGGTTGGTCTCGTCCGCATTGAGCGCCCGCCAGATGTCGGACGGGATCCCGCGGGCAAAGAGGTTCGGATCGAAGGCCGGCGAGGATGCCAGCGCATAGACCGAGCCACGATGCACATCCATGATGACGCAGGACGCCGAGCGCTCCTCGCCCAGCCTCTGCTGGACGAAGCTCTGGATCTCGGCATCGATGCTGGCGACGACCGCCGCCCCCGGCGCGCCCTCATTGCGGTCGAGTTCGCGGATGATCCGGCCGATGGCGTTGACCTCCACCCGCTGGCTGCCGGCCGACCCGCGCAGGGGTTGCTCATAGCCCCGCTCCAGCCCGGACTTGCCGACGGTGAAGTCGGGCAGCAGCATCACGGGATCGTTGGCGGCCTCGGCCTCGTTGGGCGCACCGACATAGCCGACCAGATGCGCGCTCACCTCTCCGAGGGGATAGTGGCGCACCTCGCCCACCGTGATCGACAGGCCGGGCAGGTCGGGGGCGCGCACCTCGATGCGGGCCATCTCGTCCCAGCTGAGATTTTCCATCACGGTGATGGGCACAAAGGCCCGCTGGCGGTCGGCGGCGGTCCGCACCGCCTGACGCATCGCCGGGCTCACCGGAACGAGTTCCGCCAGCCGGTCGAGAGTTGCATCGATGTCGGGGGTCTGCTCGGGC
>CAZPBH010000469.1:1357-1795 GCA_964584645.1 uncultured Rhodospirillales bacterium
AAATTCTGGGTATTCTCCGCCAGCGGCGTGCCGAAGCGGTCGAGGATCAGACCCCGATTGGGCGGCAGCAACCGCAGATTGATGCGGTTTTCCTCAGCCAGCATCAGGTACTTGTCGGATTCATGCACCTGCAGATAGACCAGCCGCGCGCCCAGCACGCCGAACAGGAGCCCCTTGCCAGCGCCCAGCATCAGCGCGCGCCGGCCCAGCACCCGCAGACGGTCGACATCACGCTCCAGCGCCATCAGACCGCCCCCAACCTTCCGGCCGGGCCCAGCAGCAACCGACAGATCACGGGATAGAGCGCAATCGTGGCCAACATGCGCAGGGCGGCAGCGTCAAGCGGCGGCCAGGCCAGGGCCAGCGCCGCCACGATGAGTGTCTCCGCAAGCACATAGAGACCGGCGCATAGGGCGAAGGCCGCCCAGGTCACCAGAA
>CAZPBH010000470.1:0-1791 GCA_964584645.1 uncultured Rhodospirillales bacterium
GCGAGGGCATGACCATGCTGGTGGTGACGCATGAGATGGGCTTCGCCCGGCAGGTGGCCGACCGGATGATCTTCATGGATCAGGGCCGGATCGTCGAGCAGGGAGCGCCCTCAAGGCTGTTCGATCAGCCGGAGAGCCCGCGCCTGAAGGATTTCCTCAGCCGCGTCTTGTCTCATTAGGCATTTGCGGGAGCGGCGCCTCAGAGCCCGCCGAGATTGCCGAAGATCTGCTCGAAGAAGCCGAGCTCGCGCCCGCCGGTCGGCGTGGTCCGGTTGACCATCCCGACCTCGCGCGCCTCTTCCTCGCTGATGCGGTCGACCGCCGCCACCACGCCGTCTGTGTCGAAGGCGATGGCGATGATCTGCTGGGACGCGATTTCGGGCCTGAAGAAAGCCCGCTGTTCGGTGACCTGACCGACATAATACCAGCGATTGTCATCGAAGGTCCCGGTCACTGTCGGCGAGCCGAGGATGTCGACCACATCCTCATCGGTGGATCGGCCGACCTCGATCCGGGCCAGCCGCTCGGGCTCGACCAGATTGCCGCGGGTGGCGGTGATGGGCGCACAGGCGCCGAGCACCAGCGCCATCAACAGGACGGTGCAGGCGATCGCCTGACGCATGGGATGCTTAACCTCGGCCATGGAACGGTGCTATAGCAGAGCCGATCCCCGGACTGAAGCCTCGCGACGGGTGGAAGCCCCCCGGCGCGGTTGACGCGTGCGCGGGGAGCAGTAACCTGAAGGGGGCAAGGAATAACTGCGGCGCGGGACCCCGTGCCGATGGGAAGGAACCCCTCGTGCTGAAGCAATTGCTGCGATCGCGCCCCGGACAGCACATCGCGCGCCTGCTGTACAACCGTATCGTGGAGCAGGCGCGCCAGCCCTGGTTCTACACCACGGCGCGCGTGCCCGATACACTGGAGGGACGCTTCGACATGGTCGTGCTGCATGCCGTCCTGGTTTTCCGCCGGCTGGAGGGCGAAGATCCCGAACAGCGCCTCGTCCATCGCCGGCTGTTCGATCACATGATGCGCGACATCGACCATAATTATCGGGAATTGGGCGTTTCCGACATGTCGATGGGCAAGTCGATGAAGCGTGTGACACAAGCCCTGAACGGCCGGTTGGCAGCCTATTCCGCGGGCCTTGCGGCCAATGATCCGAAGGCACTGGCCGAGGCCGTCTGGCGCAATCTCTATGCAGCCCCGGCCGCTCCGGAGCTCGAGCGTCTGATGGTCAGCTATATCCGCCTGGCCTCGCACTGGGTTGAGCAGATCTCGACCCCGGAACTGCTGGCCGGTCATCTGCGTTTCCCCGATCCCGCAGCGCTGCGTCTGCCGCTGGCCGCCAGCGCGGAGTAACGGGGCGCGCGCCCATCGAACCGGAGAGATCCCATGGCAGAAGGCGAGTCGGCGCCGGAATGGTCGGTGATCGTCCCGGCCGATCTGGTCACGGCACAGCCGATCGAGCGTGAGGCCACGGTCCCGGAGGCCCTGCGCGCACCGATTGCCACGCGGCTCGAGCTTCAGGCCCTCGATTCCCTGACGGTGCAGGCCCGGCTTTATCGTGATGCCGAGGATGTGATCGTGGTCGAGGGCGCGCTGCAGGCCGAGGTCGTGCAGACCTGCGTTGTCACGCTGAAGCCTGTGCGCAATCAGGTTGCGGACAGCTTTAGAGCCCGCTTTGCCGAAGGTGGCGTGCTGGACGTGCCGCTGGAGGTGGCGCTCGATCCCGATACGCCCGATCCGCCCGAACCCCTCACCGATGGCGGCGTGGATCTGGGCGAATTG
>CAZPBH010000471.1:0-1766 GCA_964584645.1 uncultured Rhodospirillales bacterium
GGACGGGGTCGGTGTTGCCGGTGATAGCGCACAGGCCCAACTCGCCCCGGTGACCGCGCGCTTGCCGGCCTCGGGCCTCGTTGCGGTGACGGGTGCCAGCGGGGCGGGCAAGTCGACCCTGTTGCGGCTTCTGGCCGGTCTCGATCCGGTGCGCGAGGGCACCATCCGTGTCGACGGCCGGAAGCTGGAGGCGCCCGACATGGCCGGCTGGCAGGCCCGGCTGGTCTGGGTACCGCAACGCCCGCGCCTGTTTCACGGGAGCCTCGCCGACAATCTCCGGCTCGGCGCCGGCGCGGCGATCGCGGATGCCGACCTGCTGGCAGCCCTGACCCGGCTTCAGGGCGGGGAGACCCTGCTGGCCGAGCTTCCCGATGGTCTGGCAACCGAGGTCGGGGAGCATGGCGCCCGACTTTCCGGCGGGCAGGTCCAGCGGGTGGCGCTGGCGCGCGCCCTCATCAGGCCGGCACAGATCATGCTGCTCGATGAGCCGACCGCCCATCTGGACGCGGCCGCCGAGCAGGCGGTGATCGCAGCCCTTCGCGAGCGTGCAGCCGGCACGCTGGTGATCGCTGCCACCCACGCCCCGGCCCTGATCACGGCCGCCGACCGGGAGCTTCGGATCGATGGCTGAGGGCACGCCTGATTTCCGGGCGGGGCTCAGCCGGTCGGTCCTGCTGGAGCGGGCGATGGCCCGGCGTTGGCAATTCGTTTTCGGTGCCCTGACCGCGCTGGCGAGCGTGCTGGGCGGGCTGGCGTTGCTGACGCTCTCCGGCTGGTTCATCACCGCCAGCGCTGTCGCCGGGCTCAGCCTCGCGACCGCCTATGCATTCAACTTCTTCACCCCCTCGGCGATCATCCGCTTTCTGGCGATGTTCCGGACCGGGGCGCGCTATCTGGAGCGGATGGTAACCCATGATGCCACCTTCCGCTGGATTGCGGCCCTGCGTCCCGCTCTCGTTCATGCCCTCGCCCCTCAGGCCCTGACCACGCTTGGATCGCGCCGGGCGGGGGAGGTTCTGGGCGCGGTCATCGGCGATACCGAGCGGCTGGAAAACCTCTATGTCCGTGCCGCCGTGCCCTGGCTGGCGAGCCTCGGCTTCACGCTGACCGCCTGGCTGGTGGCGGCCTTCGTGCTGCCGGGCGTGCTCTGGGTGCTGGTGGCGGTGCTGCTCGCAGCCGGCCTGCTGGTGCCCCTGCTTGTCGCCCGGGCGACGGCGGCGACGGCCGCGCGGGTCCCCGATGTGACGGCCGAGCTTCGGGCCCATGCGCTCGACCTCGCCCGTGGACGGGAGGAGCTGGTGTTGCTCGGCGCCTGGGAGGCGCGTCTGGCCGCGGCCCTGGACGCGCAGGACCGGCTGATCGCCCTGCAGCGGCGCCTGGCGCGGAGGCTGGCGATGGCCGAAGCGGTCCAGATCGTGCTGATCGGGCTGGCGGTGGTGGCGCTCGCCCTGTTCGGCATGGCGGCGGTGCAGGCCGATGACCTCAGCCCGGCGCTGGGCGCGATGCTGACCGGCGGCGTCGTCACATCCGACGGGGCGGCGACCAACGCCGAGCTGCGATTCACACTCCCGCAGGAGCACGCGGCGTGCCTGACCAGAGCCGCGGGAGCGGGCAACCTGGCGGTGTTCGCGCAGTACATCGGCGTGCTGGGCGAGGCGGAGAGCAAGGTGTACGAGGCGTTTGCGCACGGCAACGGGGTGCCCTACTCCGACTACCCGCGCTTCCACGAGGTGATGGCGGAAGACTCGGGGCAGTCGGTGCTGTCC
>CAZPBH010000472.1:0-1747 GCA_964584645.1 uncultured Rhodospirillales bacterium
GGCGATCGAGCGCTGGCTTGATCGCCTGACACTGACCGCCTATCGCCGGCCTTTCGCGACGCTTGCGTTCTGGCTGGTGATGGCGCTGGCGGGTCTGGCGGCCTCGCTCACCTGGTTGGGGGTCAATACCGACACCTCCGAGATGCTGGACCCGAACCTGCCCCACCGGCAGAACCAGCTGGAGTTCAAGCGTCTTTTCCCGGGGCTCGATGATCGCATCCAGATCGTGATCCGGGGCGACAATCCGGATGCCGTCGATGCCTATGCCGTCGCCCTGAAGGATCGCCTGACCACCGACCCGGCCGTCCAGCCCCATGTCGAGACGGTGCAGGCACCGTTCCTTGACCCGTTCTTCCAGCGCCATGGCCTTCTCTATCTGAACGAGGCGGAACTCGACGATGTGATCGGCGAGCTTTCGACCGCCGCCCCGCTTCTGGAAGAGCTGGCGGCCGACCCCTCGCTCGGGCGCTTCCTCGATGCCGTGGCCGAGGGGGCCGATCTGGTCGAGACCGGTGAGTTTGGCGAGGATGCGCTGCAACGGGTCATGCTGCGCCTGGCCGAGCTGATCGAGGCCCGCGCGGAAGGGGAGCCCTTCGACCTGTCCTGGCGTCAGCTGCTGGATGGCGACCCGCCGGCCGAGGATCCGCATCTGCGTGTCGTCTCTGTCGCGCCCGTCTTTGATTTCACGCGCCTTCAGCCGATCCGCACCAGCGCGGATGCCGTTCGCGCGGCGGTCGAGGCCAGCACACCGGAAGCCTATGGGGTGGAGGTGCTGCTGACCGGGGATCCGGTCCTGCGCATGGAAGAGCTGGCCAGCGTCAGCCGGGGCATTGGCTGGTCGTTCCTGATCAGCCTGATCATCGTGACCGGGCTGCTTCTGGCAGCCTTTCGATCCCTTGTCCTGACGGCGGTAACCTTCTTTGCCATCATCGCGGCCCTGCTGGTCACCGCCGGTTTTACCTCCGTCACCATCGGGGCTCTCAACCTCGTCTCGGTCGCCTTCGCCGTCCTGCTGCTGGGTCTGGGCGTGGATTTCGCCATCCATTTCGGCCTGCATGTTCAGGAGCAGGCGGCCCGGGGCCTGCCCAGGGAGGACGCCCTGCGTGCAGCGGTGCGCGAGGTCGGTGCACCGCTGGCGCTGTGCATGCCGACAACGGCGCTGGGGTTCCTCGCCTTTGCGCCGACCGCCTTCATCGGCATGGCGCAGCTTGGCATCATTGCGGCGGCCGGGGTCCTGTTCGCCTTCCTGATCACCACCACCCTGATCCCGCCCGCCATCCGCTGGGCCGGTCAGCCGGCCCGCGCGCACGCGGCTGGCGGCCTGCCGGGCTGGCTGAAGGCGCTGCGGGTTCCGGTCGCGCTGGCCACATTGGCGGCAACGCTCATCGCCTTGCTGTTCCTGCCGGGTCTGCGCTTCAACTCCGATCCCATGGCGCTGCGCAATCCCGAGGCGCCGTCGGTTCAGGCCTTCAACTGGCTGCTGGAAGATGAGGATACCCGGCCCTACCGTCTCAGCATCCTGCGCGCGGACCTCGATGAGGCGGTGACGCTGGCCGCAGCGCTTGAGGATCTGGCACCGGTGGAGGAAACCATCACCTTCGCCTCCTTCGTGCCCGCCAATCAGGATGCCAAGCTGGCGCTCATCGACTTCGCCGCCGCCGGCCTCGCCTTCTCGCTCTACCCGGAGCCGGCTGCGGCGCCGATGCCGGTGGAGGCCGGTCTGGATCGGCTGCTGGCAGCGCTCGCC
>CAZPBH010000473.1:0-1097 GCA_964584645.1 uncultured Rhodospirillales bacterium
TCCTCGATCTTCCACTCGATCGGCAGGCCGTGGCAGTCCCATCCCGGTACATAGCGCACGCCATGGCCGCGCATGCGCATCGCCCGGTTGACGACATCCTTCAGGATCTTGTTGGCGGCATGGCCGATATGGATGTTGCCATTCGCATAGGGCGGGCCGTCATGCAGCAGGAAGGGCGGTCGCTCCCGCGCTGCCTCGGCCAGCAGGGTATCGAGGCCTTCCTGCGCCCAGCGTTCCAGCCAGCCGGGCTCGGCCTTCGGCAGGCCGGCGCGCATCGGGAAGGCGTCGGCGCGCGGCAGGAAAACCGTGTCCTTGTAGCGCTCGGCCGGATCGGCGGTATCGGTCATGGGCTGGGCTTTACCAAGTTGGGCGCAAGCGAAGCAAGGAGGCTCATCGCCCCTGCAGGCGCTTCAGCTCTTCCTCGGGGATTTCATGGGCGCGGCCGTGCAGGGCGACCAGCCGGGCGACATCGGGGTGGGTATCGACGATCCAGCGCTGAAACCGGGCGGCGGCCTCCATGATCGCACCCTTGCGACCGAGGATCTCGTCGCCGAGCCGCAGGATGCGCGTGTTCGGCCAGCAGCGTGGGCGGATCTTCTTCAGCGCCTCGAAGGCCGCATCTTCCCGGCCCGGATTGCCGCGCACCATCAGCAGCACCGCCGAGGCCGTGGAGCGCGAGATGCCGGCATGGCAATGCACCAGCACATGGCTGGCGCTGTCCTCTTCCATCTTCGCACCATGGCTCAGCAGGCCCGCCACATCCTCATGTGCCGGCGGGACCATGCCATCGGGGGGCGGGTCGATCACGTCGTCATAATGGCTGCGGAAAAGGATGTGCCGCGGCAGGCGGGCGAGCCCATCGGGCTCGGGAAAGCCGGGATCGAGGATGGAGACCACATGGCTCACCCCCTCATCCTCATAGGCGTGGAACTCCTCCAGCCCGCAGATGGAAATCCGGTAGGGCACGAGATCGGTCATGAGGGCGGGCTTTCGGCAAGGACGGTGCGGGCCTGCGCGCTGTCCCGATCCATCTGGGCGATCAGCGTCTCGACATTGTCGAAGCGCGCCTCGTCGCGCAGATGGGCGATCAGCTGCAC
>CAZPBH010000473.1:1107-1747 GCA_964584645.1 uncultured Rhodospirillales bacterium
CACGGCCGTAGATGTCGCCGGCGAAGTCGAACAGGTGCGCCTCCAGCAAGGGGGTCTCGGTCGCGTACATCGGCCGGATGCCGAGATTGGCCACGCCGTCGAGCCATCCCTCCTCTCCGACAATATGGACCCGCACGGCGTAGACGCCGAACCGCGGCCGCAAAAAATCGCCGAGCGGAATGTTGGCCGTGGGATAGCCCAGCTCACGGCCCCGCTTGTCGCCATGCTCGACCGCACTCTCGATCTCGAACGGCCGGCCCAGCAGCGCGGCCGCCTTGCCCATATCGCCGGCGCGCAGGGCATCGCGGATGCGGCTGGAGGAATAGATCTCGCCCTCCGTGTCGCGGGCGGCGGGGACGGTGATGACACGGTAGCCCGCGGAAGGCGCCCGGGCGCGCAGCATTTCCGTCGAGCCGGCACGATCATGGCCAAAACGGAAATCGCCGCCGACGACGATTGCCGTCACGCCGAGCGCCTCGACCAGCAGCTCCTCGATGAAGTTTTCGGCCGAGCGCCGTGAAAACGCCTCATCGAAACGCTGGGCGATGGTGAAATCGACGCCCTGCCCGGCCAGCAGCTTCGCCTTCAGCGCGGCCAAAGCCAGCCGGAAAGGGGGATCATCGGGCCGGAACAGACGGCG
>CAZPBH010000474.1:0-1747 GCA_964584645.1 uncultured Rhodospirillales bacterium
CATCGGCGACTGGGTGCTGGCCATCGGCAACCCGTTCGGGCTGGGCGGTACCGTGACCTCCGGCATCATTTCGGCGCGGGCGCGCAACATCAATGCCGGCCCCTATGACGATTTCCTGCAGACCGATGCATCGATCAACCGGGGCAATTCGGGCGGGCCGATGTTCAACACGGCCGGCGAGGTGATCGGGGTCAACACCGCGATCTTCTCGCCCACTGGCGGGTCGGTCGGGATCGGCTTTGCCATTCCGGCCTCGCTCGCCCGGCCGGTGGTCGACCAGCTGATCGAGTTCGGCCGCACGCGCCGCGGCTGGCTGGGTGTGCGTATCCAGGAAGTGACCGACGAGATCGCCGACAGCCTCGGTATGGATGGCGCCATGGGCGCGCTGGTCGCCAGCGTAACGCCGGATGGCCCGGCCGAGGAGGGCGGTATTCAGGCTGGCGATGTCATCGTCGAGTTCGATGGCGCCCGGATCGAGGAAATGCGTCGTCTGCCGCGCGTCGTCGCCGATACCCGAATCGGCAAGCGGGTGGAGGTCGTGGTCTGGCGGCAGGGCCGGCGGGTGACCGAGAGGGTCGAGCTGGGCGAGCTGGAAGAGGCGGAAAGCGCCGGCTTGATCGATGAGGATGCCGACCAGCCGGTGGGCGAGGGCAGCCGGATCGAGGGTCTGGGCCTTGCGCTTGCGGAAATGGCCGGGTCGCTGCGCGAGGAATATGACATTCCCGACGCGACCGAAGGGGTCGTGGTGACCCAGGTCGACAATGGCAGTGCCGCAGCCGAGGCCGGCCTGCGCCCGGGCGATGTGATCGTCGAGATCAATCAGGAAGCGGTCGCAGGGCCCCAGGATGTACGCAAGATGGCCGATGAGGCGCGCGCCTCGGGGCGTCGCAGCCTGTTGCTGCTGGTCGACCGTCTGGGCGATACCCGGTTCTTCGTGCTGGGCCTGGAGGGCTGATCGCCCCCGCTTCCGCGGCTCAGTCCTGCGCGTGGGCGAAATCGCGCTGGCGGAGGCCCATCGCGTAGAGGACACCGGTCAGATCGGCATGGTTCAGCCGGGCCGGGGCGGCACTGCGGACCGAGGGCTTGGCGCGAAAGGCCAGGCCCAGCCCGGCGGCCTTGAGCATCGGCAGGTCGTTGGCGCCATCACCGATGGCGACAGCGTGACGAACGGCGACGCCCAGCGCCTTGCATTCGCTGCGCAAGCGCTCCAGCTTCGCCTCCCGCCCCAGGATCGGCGGCACCACCTGCCCCGAAAGCCGGTTCTCGACCACCTCCAGCGTGTTGCCGAAATGCGCATCGAAACCAAGCTTGCGGGCCATCGCCCCGGTAAAGAAGGTGAAGCCGCCCGAGACCAGAACACAGCGCACGCCCTGATGCTTCAGCGTGGCCAGCAGGGTGGCAGCGCCCGGCATCAGCCGCACCCGGTCCAGCGTGGCCTGCAGGGCGTCCACCGGCAGGTCCTTGAGCATCGCGACACGCGCCTCCAGCGCCTCGGCAAAATCGAGCTCACCGTTCATCGCCCGCGCGGTGATGGCGGCAATCCTGTCCTTGAGGCCGACGGCGTCAGCCAGTTCGTCCAGCGTTTCTTCCTGCACGATGGTGGAGTCCATATCGGCCAGGAACAGCCGATGCCGGGTCCTGTCGCGCGGATGGATCACGACATCGACCGGGGCATCTTCCAGCGCGGCGCGCACCATGGCGTCGATCTCGCGCGGGTCGCCCTCATCGGGAAACAGCTCGCACGCCT
>CAZPBH010000475.1:0-1742 GCA_964584645.1 uncultured Rhodospirillales bacterium
GAAACTGGACTGCGTAGAGGTGGCGGTGCGGGTCCGCGATGGCGGCGAAGGGGCGGTGCACCTCTTTCGCGGCGCCGGCGGCAGCTGGGCCCACGAAGCCAGGCTGTCCATGCCAGAAGGGCTGACCGCCTCCTCGGGTTTTGCCGATGCCGTCGCGGTGCGGGGCAACCGGGTCGCGGTCGGCGCACCTACCCATACCCTGCAAGAAGATCTCAACGACATACCTGTCTATGAGTACGGGACCAACCCTGCTGACGCGCGCGCCCTCCCTATTGCATGGGCGCCGGGGGACGACCGGCACAGCGGCCGACATGGCCCTCAACCCACACCGGTTGTGGCGACGCCCATTCCCGACAACGCGCTCGAACAGGGTGTGGTGCTGGTCTATGAACACGTGGACGGCAGCTGGGTGCGCCAGGAACGGCCGCTCGCGATGAGCGTGGCTCGCGGGGGAACAGGCTTTGGCAAGCGCTCCAGCATCGCCATCGACACCGACGGCAGCATCGTCGTCGGCGCCTTCATGATGGGCAATCTTTACGTCTTCGAGCCCTGATCGCCCAGTTCGGTGCCGGGCGGCGGGTCACCGGCCTCGAGGCTGCGGATGTTGTTGACGAAGATCCGCATCATCGCGAGCACAAAGGGGTCGGCCTCGGCGAATTTGCGCACGAAGAAGGCTTCCGGGATCACCAGACACGCAGTCGGGGCCACGGCGGTTGCCCGGGCCATGCGCGGGGCGCGATCCACCAACGCCATTTCGCCGAACAGCCCGCCCACATGGCCCAGAACACGCCATTTGCCCTCGCGCCGCAGGTCGATCCGCACGCGGCCCTTCTGCACGACATAGGCGCAATGGCCGGGTTCCCCCTGCTCGAAGATCACATCGCCGGCGCTGAAGGCGGTCCGCTCCAGATAGCGCAGACCGCTGGCCACACGGCGAACCTCGCCGGCTTCCTGCGCATCGGGCTCCCCGCCCCCGGCCTCGGACCGCCAGAGGCGGGGGGTGACGATGAAATCGAGCGGGCTTGAAGGCTCGAAACCCCGGCGGCGTGACACGTCGTTGCTGCCCTTTCCCGGCACGCTTGCCGGGCAGGGGCCGGTTCATCCCAGCGCAGCGACCCGGCGTTCCATATCGGCCTCTTCAGCCGCGGCCACGGCGACGCGCAGGTCCTCCAGCAGCCCGACCACATGTTCCGATGTCGCCTTGAGCGCGTCAAGCTCGGCAAGGGTGGTGCCCCGGTCGCCGCGTTCATGCGCCCTGAGAGCGGCAATGCCATGCTGATGGACCTGCTTGTGGGGCTCCAGCAGGGCCTTGTAGGCCTCATTCTCCCTGATGACCGGGTTGGTCACGGCATCATACCATTTGCCAAGCCGGCAGAGATGATGGTCGGGCACCTTGTCGGCCGGCCAGGCTTCGCGGCCCAGCGTGGCATCCACGATCCGCTTGTTGAACAGGATGTGGTCATTCTTGGTGATCTCGATGATCGCCTGATCGAGACCGAGATTGGCGAATTCGCCGATCTTGGCCGTCAGTTCGGCATCAAGCGTGTCGACATTGGCCAGGATCGCGTCGATAGCCTCGCTGTTGGCGGCAGAGGCGCCTGCGATCACCTCGACACTGGCGGAAACATCGTTGGTGACGGCCGATTGCTGGGTGAGGGCGCCTGCGATCTCGCCCATGCGCTGGGTCGTATCGTCGACGAGATGGGCGATCTCGCGCAGGGAATCCTCCATGCCGGTGACGA
>CAZPBH010000476.1:0-1725 GCA_964584645.1 uncultured Rhodospirillales bacterium
AGATCGCTGGAGGAGGTCGTGTACTGGAAGCGCAGCCGGCGATCCGGGTGCACATGGGCGAAGGCCGCATGGCTCATCAGCGCCGCCTCGTGAAAGCCTGACAGGATTAGCTTGAGCTTCCCGGGATAGGTGTTGATATCGCCGATCGCAAAGAGGCCCGGTGTGGCGGTCTCGAATTTCTCGGTATCGACCGGAATCAGGTTGCGCTCCAGGTTGAGGCCGAAATCGGCAATGGGGCCCAGCTTCATGGTCAACCCGAAGAAGGGCAGCAGCGCCTCGCAGGGCAGGGTTTCCGTGCCCTCGCCCGTCTTGACCACGATACCGTCCAGCCCCTCCGCCCCGGTGTTGAGCCCAGTCATCTGACCGATGACGAGCCGCACACGCCCGGCATCGACCAGCGCGCGCATCTTGTTCACGCTGTCGGGTGCGGCCCGGAAATCATCGCGCCGATGAATGAGCGTCACCGATTTCGCGAGCGGCTCCAGCGCCAGCGTCCAGTCGAGCGCCGAATCGCCGCCGCCGGCGATCACGATCTCCCTGTCGCGGAAATCCTCCATGCGCCGCACGGCATAGTGCACGCCTCGACCGGGGCCTTGATTCTCGAAGGCCTCAAGGCCCTCGAGAGGCGGCTTCTTGGGCACGAAGCTGCCGCCACCGGCCGCGATGACCACGACCCGCGCCTCGATCTGCGTGCCGCGATCGGTGGTGAGACGCCAGAGCGGGCGCTCGCCCGCCTTGTGGAGGGCCTCGAGCCCGGCCGCCATCTGGCCGAGATGGAAGGTCGGCTTAAAGGGCGCGATCTGTTCCATCAGCCGGTCGGTCAGCTCCTGGCCGGTGCAGAAGGGCAGGGCGGGGATGTCGTAGATCGGTTTCTCGGGGTACAGCTCGGCGCACTGCCCGCCCGGCCGGTCGAGAATGTCCACCAGATGCGCCCGGATATCGAGCAGACCGAGTTCGAAGACGGCAAAAAGGCCGACGGGCCCGGCCCCGATGATGGCGACGTCGGTTGTGACCTGCGCACCGGGCTCGGCGAGGGTAAGAGAGGTCATGATCCGTTCCAGTTGACGGGAGGAAAACTACCTGTTGCCTCGGAACATGGCATGGCACGGCAGGGCTTGAAGAGCGGGCCGTTGTCGCGGCCGCCTGCGCGGACGGGTGCGCAGGAGATGGGACCGTTCGCGCGTATAGTCCTTGCGCTGGTGCGCCTGCGGGCGTTCACTCGGCCACAACTGATTCAGGCCGCCGCCACAACCGAGAGCCCTGTCCCGGTCCACCAAACCGGACTTCCAACCCGAGCCAGGTCACGCCCTTGCCCGCCACCCTTGCCCTTCTGCTTCCCCACCTGCCCGTGCTGGCCGGGCTCGGGCTGCTTGCCGCACTGGGCACGAGGGCCGTGATCGCGCTCGGTATTGTCGACAAGCCCAATCATCGCTCGGCCCATCGCGAGCCCACGCCGAAGAGCGCTGGTCTGGCGGTGATGGCGTCCTTCATCATCGGGCTGGGGGCGATCCAGCTGCTTGTGCCGGGGGCGCAGCTGCGCACCGAGGTCTTTGCGGTCTATCTGGGGCTGATCCTGTTCCTGACGGCGGTCTCGCTGGTCGATGATCTGCGCGGCCTCGGCGCACCCGCCAAGCTCGCTGCCCAGGGGGCTGCCGCCCTGGCCTTCACCGCCCTGATCGGCCGGTTCGACGTGATCGAGCTGCCGGTGATCGGCAATCTGGACCT
>CAZPBH010000477.1:0-1717 GCA_964584645.1 uncultured Rhodospirillales bacterium
TAATGAGATCCTGCTTGCTCCGGATGCGGCGAAATTTGCCAAAAACCTGGTGTGAAATTTAATTGACATAATGCAATTTGCATATTAATAATTCCCTTTGGTTGGGAGAGAATTAAAATGGAAGTTGCTTTCGTT
Source organism: uncultured Rhodospirillales bacterium (assembly GCA_964584645.1). GTDB lineage: Bacteria > Pseudomonadota > Alphaproteobacteria > CAZPBH01 > CAZPBH01 > CAZPBH01. The sequence continues at coordinate 136 of CAZPBH010000477.1, forward strand.
ATAAAGTCGAGGATAGATTTTTTTGCTTTTGCTATTGAGCTGATTGAGCATATTCCGCAAAGCGTATTATCTGATCCTCAAGATCCATTAGATATAGCTGTTATCAAGAGAAGATTATCAAATCAAAATTAGGCGTATTGGAACTGGCGAAGCAGCTGGGGAACGTGAGCCAAGCGTGCAAAGTGATAGGTTACAGCCGTGATACGCTTTATCGCTACAAGGAATTGTATGAGAATGGTGGTGAAGAGGCATTGATATAATCAGTCGGCGTAAGCCAATCTTGAAGAACCGCGTGAACCAGCTTGCCCATGTCAAGCTAGACAGCTTCGGCACGACGTGCTAACTCCAACTGAGATTTAATAATAGCTATGCACAGGTGAGAGAGAAATATGTTTAGTGTAGCGTATTCTGAGCGCAGTGCTCGGCGAGGACTTGCTGTGATTTTGTTGTTGCTCGGTGCTGTAACATCGAGTTTCATTGCGCCAATTAGCCACTTGGCTATCACCTTGGACGTTATCTCTTTATTGTTTTATGCTTCAGCATCAGCTGCAGCATTCCATCTTTTTTTCATGAATCCGCTAAAATCGTTGAGATTCTTTGGAAACATTCCAGGGATCGGATTTGCATTAGTTGGCGGAGCAAGTTTAACCTGGTCGTACGTAATTTTCGCTTGGTCAATACAGAATACCGCAAACACCTTTCTGCCTACTTTTGCTTTTGAGCTTTATCCTCTTGGTATCATTCTGTTTTCTAATTTCTTAATTCGCTGGGAAGGAGTTAGGATTCATCAGTGGTTCTGGATATTTCTGAGCGTCGCTGGCCTGGGCGTATTGGCGCTAGATGCTTTGCAGATCGAGGTATCTTCAACAACACCGGGAACTTATGAGCACCTCATTCGAGGCGTTGATTCTGCTTGGGTTCACATCGACTCGTCCTTCTTACAGGCATGTGGTGCTGTTGTGCTGTTAGCTTTCGGCATGACTTGCGTTTCTCGTGCCTCACAAGAGTTTGATCGTGAGCAAGGAGCTTCGAGCTTCGCGAGCTTTATTGCAAGGATAGGAGGAGTCACAGGATTACTTCCAGCATTTGTTTATTTTGGTGAGAGTCTTACGTCTCTCAAGTATATAGATTTGCAATATATTCTATTCTACGGATCCGTTATCTTAACTATCAGCAATATAGCGTATTATAAGGGAATATCGCTTTCTGATACACACCTTATCAACGTCGTATGGACCTTGACGCCTCTCTTCTCTATCTTGTGGCTGTCGCTACTTGGAACTGGTCAAATTACAACTCTTGTGGGGATTGGCGCAGCTTGCATCTTAGTTTCAAATCTTATGTTAAATGTCTATGTTGGCCCACGACCATCTTACAAAATCTCTATTTTCTGAATTCTATTCTTTTGAATGAAAATTTGTTGGTGTGTCTATTCCAAAAAATAATTGAAGCTTTTGCTATTATGTTTTGGTAATCCCCCCGAAATTTAGCTGGGGTTTGCAGTAGACAGTTTTAAATTGGTAGCCTCTGCCAGTTTCATGGCTGGTGTGATGCCGCCGAGAGCCATATTAGGACGTTCATT
>CAZPBH010000478.1:0-1705 GCA_964584645.1 uncultured Rhodospirillales bacterium
CTATTTCAACCCGGTGCTCTACCTCATTTCCGGGTTCCGATGGTCGTTCTACGGGGTGGCGGACGTGGCACCGGGCCTGTCGCTCGCGGCCATCGCGCTGTTCCTCACCGCCTGCCTCGGCGCGACGTGGTGGATCTTCCGCTCCGGCTGGCGCCTGAAGCCGTGACGGCTCACTCCGTCCGGTTGCCGGCCGTGACGATCATCTCGTCGGATTTCCGGACGATGAGGCCGGCGGCCTAATCGAACGACAGCGCGACGAGAATGCCCGCGACGCTGGACATCGGTGCCTGCGCGTCGACCGAGGCGAGATACGACACGCGGGGCGGCGCGTCTGGTGCCTCCATCAGCCTCGACCGACGCGGGCGACCGCCGGCGCGGCCCCCGGGGGCGCTTGAGCGGGCGACGGGCGGGGTTGCGGATCGGCTCGCCGCAGGCGCCGACATCGTGATCGTGCCCCGCTTGGAGGCGCGCGACCTGAAGGCGTGCTTCCCGGCGCGCGGGGCCGAAGGAACGGGATTCCGGACGGTCATGGCGCAGGCGGGGCGGTCTCGCGTCCCGATGCCCGGGGGCGGTGTCTCCCCCGACAGCAGGTCCGCCTTCGTGGATCTCACGGGCGGCGTGGGCGCTTCCCTTCCGGTTGATGTCACCCGAATTGTTAGACCGCGCCCTCGCGGAGCGCGGGGAGATGTGGCGACGCAACCAGCGCCCAGCCCGCTTTTGCGGCAAAATGACTTTCGATTGATTGGCGCTTTCCCTCCAGGCGGGAGCGTGTCATCGCATCGGAGTGAGCATATCCTCACGCAGCCAGAAAGGTTTACGCGATGGACATCAATCTACAGATCGTCGGTATCTTTTACAATTCCACCGTCACGGTCACGACGGCTTCCCCCACTGTCAAGACGCTGCTCGATGCGGCGGTCTCCACGCCCTCGGGGTGTGACGACCGCAATCCGGCAAGCAGGTTCGCGTATACGATCAACGCAACACCGGGCGGTCCGAATTTTGCCTCATCGTTTCTTGCTGTATACGATGCCCCGGTAAAATCTCGTGTGCTGACAACGACATACCCGGCAGGCGAGTATTTTCTGGACGAGCAGCTTTCCACGCGTCCAGCTTACACGGTATGGCAATATTATCTTTTTGATGCCGAGGGCCGATACCTGAATGAATACGGCAAGGCCACCCCTTTCGACCAGCAGACCCTAACCGGGGTGCCGCTCGCCATCGGCTCGGGACACGCGGATGTGGCGCGGGTTACATGGCGGCTGGTGACTGTCCTCGGCCAGCCGACAACCCCGGCGAGCACCAACGCTCCTGAACTTGTTGCAAAAGGCTCGGCACCGTCCATGCGTATGTCCGGCTGAAGCCGTAGGTCGTCGCACCGACACGCGGTGGCCTGCCCGATCTTGCGGAGGGGCCTGGGACACTTGGCCCTTTCGCGCAGCCGCAGGTCGGTTTATTTACCGCCGATGAGTAACACCCGTCCAGACCTTGCCCGGCCCCGCCTGCCCGAGGCGCGGCGCGCAGGCCAGCCCACCATCGGCATGGTCTCGCTCGGCTGCCCCAAGGCGCTGGTGGACAGCGAGCGCATCCTCACGCGGCTGCGCGCCGAAGGCTACGCCATCTCGCCCGATTACGCCGGCGCGGACGCTGTGATCGTGAACACCTGCGGCTTTCTCGACAGCGCCAAGGCCGAGAGCCTCGA
>CAZPBH010000479.1:0-1705 GCA_964584645.1 uncultured Rhodospirillales bacterium
GCACATCAATCTCCACAAGACCTTCTCCACCCCCCATGGCGGGGGCGGGCCGGGCTCGGGGCCGGTGGTATTCTCCGACCGTCTGAAAGCCTATGCGCCGCTGCCGCTGGTGATGCGCGAGGATGGCGATCTGCGCCTGATCGAACATCCGCATGAGGCCGAGGCGCTGGGGCTGAAGCCGTTCGGACGGATCAAGGCCTTCCATGGCCAGATGGGCATGTTCACCCGCGCGCTCAGCTATATCCTCAGCCATGGGGCCGATGGCCTGAAACAGGTCGCCGAAGACGCGGTGCTGAACGCCAACTACATCATGGCCGGGCTGCGCGACCATATGAGCGTGCCCTTCCCCGGCCCGTGCATGCACGAGGCGCTGTTCGATGACCGGTTCCTGAAGGATACCGGCGTCACCACGCTCGACATCGCCAAGGGTCTGCTGGATGAGGGCTACCACCCGATGACGGTGTTCTTTCCGCTCGTCGTGCACGGGGCCATGCTGGTCGAGCCGACGGAGACCGAATCGCGCGAAAGCCTCGATCGCTTCATCGCCGTGATGCAGGGGCTGGCCCGCCGGGCGCACGAGGATGCCCCGCGCCTCCAGCACGCCCCCTATCTGACACCCCGACGGCGGCTCGACGAAACCGGGGCCGCACGACGCCCGAGGCTGCGCTGGACCGCACCCGACGAGGCCGATGCCGTGACGCGCGCGGCCTGAGCCATGGTCGGCCTGAGCCCCCGCGAGCGGCTGTTCGTGGCGCTGGACACCTCCGAGCGCGGGGAGGCCCTGCATCTGGCGCGGACCCTGCGGGACAGCATTGGCGGCATCAAGATCGGGCTGGAGTTCTTCACCGCCCATGGTCCGCAGGCAGCGCGCGAGCTTGCCGAGGCCGCCGGCGTGCCGTTGTTCCTTGATCTCAAGCTCCACGACATCCCCAACACGGTCGCGGGCGCGGTGCGGGCGGCGCTGACCCTGCGGCCGCAATTTCTGACCCTGCACGCCTCGGGCGGCGAGGCGATGATCCGGGCAGCGCAGGAGGTTATCCGGGCCTCCGGGGCCTCGACCCAGCTGCTGGCGGTGACGATCCTGACCAGCCTTGACGACAAGGATCTGATGGCGCTCGGCCAGGATCCCTCACCCGGCCATCAGGTTCGCCGGCTTGCGCATCTGGCGGTGCGGGCGGGTGCCCGGGGCATTGTTTGCGCGCCCACGGAAGTCGCCGGGCTGCGTGCCGAGCTGGGTCCGCAGGTTGTTCTCGTCACACCCGGTGTGCGGCCCGTTGGCAGCGCCAAGGGGGACCAGAAGCGCACGCTGACGCCCCATGATGCGGTCCGTGCCGGTGCCGATTATCTCGTTGTCGGCCGCCCGATCACCACGGCCGAGGACCCGCGCCTTGCGGCCGAGGCCATCCTGCACGAAACCGCCGGCTAGAGCGGATCGCGTTCAGTCGGAACTTGCGCCAAAGGCACAACACGGATGACCGACATCAAGATCTGCGGCCTGACCAGCCCCGAGGCGCTGCAAAGTGCGGTTCAGGGTGGCGCGCGCTATGTCGGGCTGGTGTTCTATCCGCCCAGCCCGCGTTATCTCGATGTCGGGACGGTGGCCCAGCTGGCCCGGATGGTGCCGACCAGCGTGCGCAGCGTCGGCCTGTTCGTCAATCCGACCGACCCGGAGCTGGAACAGGTGCTGACCAGCGTCCCGCTCGAC
>CAZPBH010000480.1:0-1693 GCA_964584645.1 uncultured Rhodospirillales bacterium
ATGTCGAAGCCGATGATCCGCTCATGGCCCAGCCGTGCTGCCGTCGCCGCCGCGCCCACCACCCCGCCGGCCGGGCCGGAGAGCACGCAATCCTTGCCGCGAAAGCGCTCCGCCGTCACCAGCCCGCCATGGCTCTGCATGAAGGCGAGCGGCACCCCGCCCAGCTCCTGGCGCAGCCGGTCGACATAGCGTCCCAGCACGGGCGAGAGATAGGCATCCACCACCGCCGTCCCGGCGCGCGGGATCAGCTTGATCAGCGGCGTGGTGTCGGCGCTGGTGGAGATCTGGGTGAAGCCGATCTCGGCCGCGATGGTCGCCAGTTTCGCCTCATGGTCGGGATAGCGGTCGCCATGCATCAGGCAGATGGCGAGGGCCCGATACCCTTCGCGCCAGGCGTTGGTGAGGCGCATCCGGGCCATCGCCTCGTCCAGCCGCTTCACCGGCCGGCCCTGCGCGTCGAGCCGCTCGGGCACCTCGATGGTGAGGGCCTGCAGCGGGGCGGGCTTCAGAATCCTGAGCGCAAAGATATCGGGCCGGGCCTGATGGCCGATGGTGAGCGCATCGCCAAAGCCCTCGGTGATCGCCAGCACCACCGGCTCGCCGCGCCGCTCCAGCAGGGCGTTGGTGCCGACGGTCGTACCCATCCGGATTTCAGCGACACGGTCCGGGGGGATGGGGTCGCTGCGACCAAGGCCCAAAAGCCGGCGGATCGCCTCCACCGCCGCATCGGCGTAATGGGCCGGGTCCTCGCTCAACAGCTTCATGACGTGAAGCTGGCCGGCCGGGTCACGGGCCACGACATCGGTGAAGGTGCCGCCCCGATCGATCCAGAACCGCCAGCCGGTGTCAGGGCCAGTGCTGCCTTCCTGCGTGATGTTCTCTTCCAGGCTCATGGGCGCATCGCTTAGCATGGCGCCGGCGAGCCCGAAAGAAATCCCATGCGCAAGGCCCCCTCCCCGAATTTCAACGCCCGGCGACCGCTGCCCGATGGTGGCCCGCAGCTGCGCTTTCTGGTGCTGCACTACACCGAAATGGCGGGGGCGGAGGCCGCGCTGGCGCGTCTTGGCGACCCGGCCGCCGAGGTCAGCGCGCATTATCTGATCGGCGAGGAGGGCACGATCTGGCAGCTTGTCGAGGAGGACCGGCGCGCCTGGCACGCCGGCCGCTCGTTCTGGCGCGGGATCACCGATATCAACAGCGCCTCCATCGGGATCGAGCTGGATCATCCGGGCCACGCGCTGGGCTACCATCCCTTTGCCCCGGCCCAGATCGCGGCCCTGATCCCGCTCGCCCGCGCGATCATGGCCCGCTGGAACATCCCGCCTGCCGGGCTGCTGGCCCATAGCGATATCGCCCCCACCCGCAAGCGCGATCCGGGCGAGCTGTTCCCCTGGGCCGAGCTGGCAGCGGCGGGGGTCGGGCTGTGGCCTGAGGCGACTTTCGACGATCCGCGCCCGGTCGAGGGTGAGGCGCTGGCGCAGGCTCTTTCCGCCTTCGGCTATGACATCAGCGAGCCCGACGCGGCCCTCACAGCCTTCCGTCGGCGCTGGGCGCCGGTGCGTCTGGGCCGGCCCGCCTGCCAGGGCGATCTGGACCTCGCCCGCTGGCTGGTGGCCGCCGCCGCGTAGCCTGTGCTAGACTAAGGGCCAAGCGTCAGACGGTCAGGCGGCCGCCCGATCACCGGCGACGGGGG
>CAZPBH010000481.1:0-1689 GCA_964584645.1 uncultured Rhodospirillales bacterium
GGAGTGCATGAACACCTCCGGCACCGACAGGAAGCCCGTCTGCGGGTCGTGATCGCGGATGGTGAAGCGGCCGATGCGGATCGGCTGCCCGACATCGAAGGCGTCGTTCAGGTTCACCGCCCCGCTGTCCAGCGCCAGCGCAGCCGTCAGGGTCTTGAAAGTCGAGCCCATCTCATAGACCCCGAGGCTGGCACGGTTGAACCGTGCCTCGGCCGAGGCCGGCCCCGGATGATGGGGGTCGAAATCGGGCAGGGAGACGAGGCTGAGAACAGCGCCCGTCTGCACGTCCATCACCAGTGCTGCCCCGCCGATCGCCTGAAATTCGGCGATCGAATCGGCGAGCGCGCGGCGGACGACGTGCTGGATCCTAAGATCGAGCGTCAGCGCCAGCGGGGCCGTTCCGGCGGAGAGCCGGGCATCGAAGGCACGCTCCATCCCGCTCAGCCCGCGGCCATCGACATCAGTGAAGCCGTGCACATGGGCGGCCAGCCGGCCGGCCGGATAGACCCGCCGCTCCTCGCGCCGGAAGCCGATGCCGGGCAGCCCCAGATTATGGAGTGCGACATGCGCTTCGGGCGAAAGATGCCGGGCGATCCAGACGAAGCGCCCCGGTCGGGTCAGGCGCTCCTCGATCTCGGCCGGGCTGACATTGCCGAGAGCCGTTGCCAGCCGGCGCGCGGTGTCGGCGGGATCGAGGATACGGGCCGGATCGGCATAGGCGCTGGCGGTCGGCACGCTGGTCGCCAGCAGCTGGCCACGCGCATCGAGAATGTCGGACCTACGGGGTACGGCCTCGGTGGCTGCGGCCAACGTGGCGCGCGGTTCCTCCTGACCGCTCAGCAGGGCGAGATCGACCAGCCGCACGCCGACCACGGCAAAGCCGCTCGCCATGATCAGGCCGAGCAGCGCCAGACGCGCCCGCGCGCGCCGCAGCGCCTGGCCGAGGCCGGGGCGTTCGCGCGTTTCGGGCAGCAGGTTCAGGCGCATCATTCCTCCGCGAGGCCGAGATTGGCAAAGACGACCCCGAGGCCCGGGCCTGGGCCCACCTGACGCGGCGGGGCACGCAGCGGCGTCGGGACGTCGAGGGGTGCAGCCTCAAGGCTGGCTTGGGGCTCAGCGTTCGCCAGCAGCGCCGGACCGGCCGGGCGCTCGGGCTCCAGGGTCGGCGCGGGCTCATCTGCCGGCGCGGGCGCGTCTTCCAGCATCGCCAGCATCGCGTCCATCTCGAGGCGATGCTCGGGCGTGGGCGCCACAAGGCCGAGGCGCCTTTCGGCCAGCGCCGACAGGCGGTCGGGCCGGGTCAGGAAGGCCCATTCGGCCTGCAGCAGGCGGATCGCGTCGCGCTCGGCCGCGATCTCGGCGTTGAGCGCGATCAGCTCCTCGCGCGCATGCTCGACCTCATAGGAGATCCGGAACAGCACCAGCGCGGCGATGGCCGCACAGGCGAGCGTCAGCAGGGTGGAGATACGGCTCATGCGCTGGCCTCCTCGCGAATCGCGGCCCGCAGCCGGGCGGAACGGGCACGCGGGTTGCGGGCGATCTCGTCAACGTCCGCCTCGATGGCCTTGCGGTTGAGCAATGTGAAGGCGGGCGCCGGGCCGCTCGTCTCGGGCAGATGGCGCGAGGGCCGCCCGGCGGTGCCGGAGCGTGCCCGCAGGAACTGCTTGACCCGCCGATCCTCCAGCGAAT
>CAZPBH010000482.1:0-1686 GCA_964584645.1 uncultured Rhodospirillales bacterium
GGCTCTATCTGGCCGGCTATCGTGGCTATGGCGGCGAGGCGGGCAGCCCCAGCGAAGCGGGCCTCCTGGCCGATGCGCGCGCCCAGCTGGCCACGCTGGAAGCCCATGGCCTCAATCCGCGCCATCTGATCCTCTATGGCGAATCGCTCGGCACCGGGGTGGCGACCGCCATGGCGGCAGAGGGCTGGGGTCGTGCCCTGATCCTGGAAGCGCCCTACACGTCGATTGCCGAGGCTGCGCAGCGCCGGTTTCCGATTATGCCGGTGGCGCCCCTGGTCAGGGATCGCTTCGACAGCCTCATCCGGATTGGCCATCTCGACATCCCGGTGATGATCCTGCACGGCCATCGCGACATCACCGTGCCCTTCGCGCTCGGCAACAAGCTCTTCGAGGCCGCGAACGAGCCCAAGCACGCCTATTTCCCGGTGCCGGCCGGCCATAACAGCCTCTACGACCATGGGGCCGGGCGCGCGGTATTCGACTTTCTGGCGCGCTACGGGCTGGTGGCCGAAGCCTCCCGATAGGCCGCCAGCGCCTCGGGCGTGTCGAGATCGAGATGGATGGCGGCGCCGTCAGCAGGCACCTCGACGACGAACGCCGCCTCTTCCTCGATCAGCGCGCGCGCCCCGCGATCCCCCGCCAACCCCGCAAGCCGGGCAAAATAGCGCCGGTCGAACAGGACCGGGTGCCCCCAGCCCGTCTCGTCCACGGGCACGCTGATGGCGCGGCCCTCGATGGGGTTATGGGCGGAGATCAGATGCCGGATCAGCTCCGGCCGAAGGCCCGGCATGTCGCCCAGCACGACCAGCGCCGCGCGTGCCTGCTCGGGCAAGGCCCTGATCCCGAGAGCAAGAGAGATGCCCATGCCGTCCTCGGGTGCCGGGTTCACGACGAAACCACAGCGCCCGGGAAATTCCCGCTCCACCGCCTCATGAACGGCCTCGCCCTCATGACCCAGCACGATCACGATCTCACCATCCACGCTTTCGACGAGCGACCCGAGAGCATGCAGGATGAGAGGCTTGCCGCCTATTTCCTCAAGCAGTTTCTGAGAGCCCATGCGCCGCGCGAGGCCGGCCGCCAGCACAACAGCCGCCACAGCCCCGCCGGGCCGCGCGCTTTCGGCCCGGGGCAGCGGCCGGGCCGGGGTGTCGACCAGCAGGCCCCCCACGCCCATCGCCCGGATCGCCGGGGCATCGACCTCCCGCCCCACCGCAAGGCGCTGCAGCACCCAGTCGAGCCCGTTCAGCTTCGGAGACCGGGCGCAGCCGGGCAGGCCGATGACATGCCGCCTGCCCAGCCGACCGAGCAGGATCAGATTGCCCGGATCAACCGGCATGCCGAGCTGGATGACCTCGCCCCCCGCCGCCTCCAGCGCGGCCGGGATGACATCGCGCCGGTCGGCGATGGCGGAGGCGCCGGCGATCAGCAGCCAGTCACTCTCCGGCGCAGCCGCGATGGCGGCGCGCAGCGCCTCCGGTTCATGGGCTGAGCGTGCCTCCCCGACAAGATTGGCCAGCAGGCCGGCCAGCCGCGCTTCCGTGATTTCGGCGGTCTTGGCCAACAGCTTTTCGGGCGTGCCCTCAAGCGTCGTCTGGATTAGAAAGGCGGTCCGGGGCCGGAAGGGTTCGAGGCTGAGGGGCGGGACCCCGCCGGCGGCGGCGATCGCGGCCTCGAGACGGGCCT
>CAZPBH010000483.1:0-1684 GCA_964584645.1 uncultured Rhodospirillales bacterium
GCTCTAACTTGTTATCAAACTGGACAAATTTTCCGATCAGATGATTCCATCTGATGGGAATTTGCTCTAGCCGGATCATGACCTGAGGAGGAGGAAAGATGCGCGATCAACTGGAAGAGCTGCTCGAGGACGAGCGCTGGCTGATGGCGCCTGCGGATGCCGAGGCGCTGGAGGAACTGGGGGCCGAGCTGGAAGGCGGCCTGCCCGCGGAATTGCGCGATTTTCTCAGCGCGGCCAATGGCGTGGCAGCCCCCTATGCCGTTCTCTACGGCACCGAGCCGATGGAAAGTGCGGATCCCGAGGACCCCTGGCCCGATCTTTATGAGGCCAATGACGATGAGGACATGGATTTCGAGGGCATCGTGGTGGGCGAAGCCAATGGCGAGCCGATCATGCTGGTGCCGAAGGAGGCCCAGCCCTGGCGGCTGGTCGATGCCGTTTCCGGTGACGCGCTCATCGAAGCCAGCTCGCCGGTCGATCTCCTGCGCGAGCTGGCCGATTGAACCTCGAGCGTTACGCGCTCAGTTCAGCGCGTATTCGCTTGTCAGGTAGCGCGCCTCGGAATCGCTGATCAGCTCGGCACCGGCGACAGTGACCGAGTGGATCGCGGCTTCGATCTCGCGCGTCCAGAAGTCCAGGAACCGCTTCAGCTCCGGGAATTCCGGCGCCCTGTCATAATGCTGCCAGGTGAAGCTCTGCAGCAGCCCCGGATGGTCCGGCATGTGATAAAGGATCTCCGCCGTCGTCAGGCGATAGCTTTGCAACTGGGTCAGCAACGCAGCCATTACTCCTACCTCATCTCCCGTTCATACGATTGGCGCCCCACTTGTCGCGAGGTCGGTCACGCTCTCGCGCGTTCTGTCGGTCTGGCAAATCGCATGCCAGAGCCGACTCATCCCTCGATTTCAGCGTGGTCCCGGGTAGCGGGCAAGCAAAAAATCGCATGAAAACAAGGGCTTGGCAGCAGATGCCCGAAAGTGCTGCCAGCGCGGGTTGACCCGCCAGTCGGCGACGCCCACCTGAATTGGCACTCGGGCGGCATGAGTGCCAAGCCTGCGCCAGATGGCGGGCAGAGGCTGGCGTCCGGGGCCAAAGCAGAAGGGCGGTGACGGTCGCGGCACCGCTCTTTGCGCTTTCTCGAACTGATTCCATCGGCATGGCGCGCCGATGGTCGGGGTGCACTCCCGCTTTCGGGGTCCCCAACCGTGCAACAAGCTCAAGGAGTGAACTCGATGGCTTTCCGTCCGCTACATGATCGCGTTCTGGTCCGCCGTGTCGAATCGGATGAGAAGACCGCCGGCGGCATCATCATTCCCGATACCGCAAAGGAAAAGCCCCAGGAGGGTGAGATCGTCGCCGTCGGCAATGGCGCGCGGACCGAGAAGGGCGAGGTGATCGCCCTCGATGTGAAGGTCGGTGACCGCATCCTGTTCGGCAAATGGTCGGGCACGGAAGTGAAGATCGACGGCGAGGATCTGCTCGTCATGAAGGAAAGCGACATCATGGGCGTGGTGGCCTGACGGCCCGGCCCATCGCCAACAAGCAAACGACAACACGGAAAAGGAGAAACGACGATGGCTGCGAAGGACGTACGTTTCGCTGAAGACGCCCGCCAGAAGATGCTGCGCGGTGTGAACATCCTCGCCGATGCGGTGAAGGTGACGCTGGGCCCGAAGGGTCGCAA
>CAZPBH010000484.1:0-1674 GCA_964584645.1 uncultured Rhodospirillales bacterium
CGGTCAGCGCCCCGGCGCCCGCGGTGTCGATGCGATCCTTGCGTTCCATCCGCGCAGTCAGAGCCCGTCGCGGCGGCGGGGTGAAGCGGGTTCCGGCCGGCACGGCGGGACGCGGCCCCGGCCCTGCGGCTCTGCCCCGGAGCGGGCCCTTTCCGACCGCGCGCAAATCGCCTAAACCGGCCGGAGCGAGCCTGCGGGAGACGTCATGCCCGACACCATCATCGAACGTTGCGAGGCCAAGGGCCTGCGCATGACCGGCCAGCGCCGCATCATTGCGACCGTGTTGCAGGACAGCGACGATCACCCGGATGTCGAAGAGCTTTATGCCCGCGCCAGTGCGCAGGATCCCAATATCTCGCTTGCCACGGTCTACCGGACGGTCAAGCTTTTAGAAGAGGCGGGCATTCTCGAAAAGCTCGAATTCGGCGACGGGCGCGCGCGCTACGAGGATGCCGAGCGCGACCATCACGACCATCTAATCGACCTGACCACCGGCGAGGTGATCGAATTCGTCGACCCAGAGATCGAGGCGCTGCAGGAAAAGATCGCCGAAAAGCTGGGCTACACGCTCAAGGGCCACCGTCTGGAGCTGTTCGGGGTCAAGCGCAAGCCCCGCTAGGCGCGACGGCCCTGGGTGAGGATCACCCTGCCCCGGACCTGCTTCGGGAGCCTGCCCCGGACTTGATCCGGGAGCCTGCCCCGGACTTGATCCGGGAGCTTGCCCCGGACATGATCCGGGGCCTCTGGTCCAACCCCGACGCCCGGGCTTTCGGGCTTTCCGCCACCGCCCACCTGGCCTATAGCCCGACCAGCACCCAACCCTTTCCGGAGCATCCATGGACAATCTGAGCGGCATCCTTCTGATGGTCGCCGCGATGGCGGGCTTCGCCATCGAGGACGTCTTCGTCAAGACGCTGGCCACCGCGATGCCCGTGGCGCAGATCCTGATCATCCTGGGCCTTGGCGGCGGCGCGGCCTTTGCCGCCCTTGCCGCGCGGCGCGGGGCACCCCTGCGCCTGTCCACCCTGCGCGCGCCCGGCATCCTCTTGCGCTCGGTGGGCGAGGTCGTGGGCACCATCGGTTTCGTCACGGCGCTGGCGCTGACGCCGCTCTCGACCGCCTCGGCGATCCTGCAGGCAACGCCGTTGGCCGTGACCCTGGGTGCGGCGCTCTTCCTGCGCGAACCCGTGGGCTGGCGACGGTGGAGCGCGATCCTCGTGGGCTTTGCGGGCGTCCTGCTGATCGTGCGGCCCGGGGCCGCGGATTTCGACCCCGCCACGCTGTTTGCCGTGCAGGGCGTTGTCGGGCTTGCCATCCGCGACCTGTCAACGCGGATCGTGCCGGCCGAGGTGCCGACGCTGTCGATCGCGGCCTGGGGACAGCTCACCCTGGTGCCGACGGGGATCGTGCTGTTCGCAATCTCCGCGCCGCCGGTGCTGTCCTCGGCCCGGGACTGGGTGATGATCGCCTGCGCGCTGGGCACGGGCGTTCTGGCCTATTACTGGATCACCGCCGCCATGCGCCTGGGCGAGGTGGTGGCCGGCGCCCTGGGTCGGGATCTCAAGGGCTGCGCCGTGTACGGCCGGGAGGGCCACACCGGCGCCCGGGACCGAAACACCATCGGCTTCGCCACCGTGCGCGGCGGTGACATCGTCGGCGAGCACACCGTGCTGT
>CAZPBH010000485.1:0-1125 GCA_964584645.1 uncultured Rhodospirillales bacterium
AGGCCGAGGCTCTCGCGCCCCTCGCCGTCCTTGAACTGCAGCGGCAGCACGCCCATGCCGACGAGGTTGGAGCGGTGAATACGCTCGAAGCTCTCCGCCACCACGGCCTTCACCCCCAGCAGCCGGGTGCCCTTGGCCGCCCAGTCGCGTGAGGAGCCGGTGCCGTATTCCTTGCCGGCGATCACGATCAGCGGCGTGCCTTCCTCGGCATAGCGCATGGCGGCATCATAGATGCTCATCTGCTCGCCCGAGGGGATGTGGGTAGTCACCCCGCCCTCGGTGCCCGGCGCCAGCTCGTTGCGAATACGGATGTTCGCGAAGGTGCCGCGCATCATGATCTCGTGATTGCCGCGCCGCGAGCCGTAGGAGTTGAAGTCCTGCTGCTGGACCTGATAGCCGAGCAGATATTCGCCGGCCGGGCTCGCCTTCTTGATCGCCCCGGCCGGGCTGATGTGGTCGGTGGTCACCGAATCGGCGAGCCTGGCCAGCGCGCGGGCGCCCTTGATGTCGGCGATCTCGCCCGGCTCGGGCGCCAGATCGTCGAAGAAGGGCGGCTTGCGCACATAGGTGCTGCCGCTATCCCATTCATAGACCTGCCCCTCGCCGCCGCCGATCTGCTGCCATTGCGCCGGGCCCTTGAACACATCGGCATAGCGTTCGCGGAACATCGCCGGGGTCAGGGCCTTTTCGACCGTCTGGGCGACCTCCTGGTTCGAGGGCCAGATGTCCTTGAGGTAGACCGGGGCGCCATCGGCACCCTCGCCGATGGGATCCTTGTAGATGTCGAGCTTCATGTTGCCGGCCAGCGCATAGGCCACGACCAGCGGCGGGGAGGCCAGATAGTTCGCCTTGACCAGCTGCTGCACCCGGCCTTCGAAATTGCGGTTGCCGGAGAGCACCGAGCAGACCAGCAGATCGCCCTTTTCCACCGCCTCGGCGATGGGCTCGGGCAGCGGACCGGAATTGCCGATGCAGGTGGTGCAGCCATAGCCGACGAGGTTGAAGCCAAGCGCGTCCAGATCATCGTCCAGCCCGGCCGCTTCCAGATAATCGGTCACCACCTGAGAGCCCGGAGCGAGGCTGGTCTTGACCCAGGGCTTCACCTTGAGGCCCTTCTCGCGCGCC
>CAZPBH010000485.1:1135-1661 GCA_964584645.1 uncultured Rhodospirillales bacterium
CGGCGACCATCACGCTCGGATTGGAGGTGTTGGTGCAGCTGGTGATCGCGGCGATCACGATGTCGCCCTGGCTGAGCTCGTAATCCGTGCCGCGCACAGCGATGGCGCGGTCGATCACATTGTCAGACACGCTGCCCATGCCGGCCTCGGCCATCATGTCGCTGGACGGGCCGGAGGGGTCACCCGCCGTCGCCTCGGCCAGATGCCGGGAAAAGCTGCCGGCGGCTTCGGTCAGCAGGATGCGGTCCTGCGGGCGCTTCGGCCCGGCGATGGAGGGCACCACCTCGTCCAGATCGAGGCTAAGGCTGTCGGTGAAGACGGGCTCCGAGGTCGGGTCGAGCCACAGGCCCTGCGCCTTCGCATAGGCTTCCACCAGCTTGATGCGGTGCGGGTCGCGGCCCGAGAATTCCAGATAGCGCAGGGTTTCGCCATCGATCGGGAAGAACCCGCAGGTCGCCCCATATTCCGGCGCCATGTTGGCGATGGTCGCCCGGTCAGCGAGGCTGAGCTTGCCGACCCCGGGGCC
>CAZPBH010000486.1:0-1646 GCA_964584645.1 uncultured Rhodospirillales bacterium
TCGCGACTCGCTTCTGGATGCAGGCAAAGGCGATTTCGCCGAGCCCGATCGGCTGGGGCGCTTGCCAGCCGGTTTGCTGCGCGCGTTCCCGGGGTGGCTTGGTGAGCGACTGCTCGCCACCTTGCGCTTTTTATCACCGCTGACCGGCGGTGATCTGCGCGCTGTCTGAGGGAGGGTGGTCGACCCGCAGAATATGACGCTTGGCACCATCGCACCCGGCTCGTAGCCTTGCGACTCCACCTGACCCTAAGGAGTCCAACCCATGAGCCCACCCCTTTCCCCGACGCCACCCCCGGCCCGTGACCGATGGGCGCGCCTGCGTTTTGCCGTCATCGGCCCACTGCTCGCCTCGCCACCCGAGCCGGGCAAGCTGCAGCAAGCATTGAAGTTGCTGGCCGGGCGCGACTGGCAACACCCGGTCACTGGCCTGCCGACGCGCTTTGGCGTGTCGACCATCGAGCGCTGGTACTATCAGGCCCGGCGCCAGCGCGATCCGGTTGGGGCGCTCAAGCCGAAGCTGCGCGCCGATGCCGGGCGCTCGCGCGCGTTGAGTGGCGCACTCAAGCTCGTCATCGCCGAGCAGTACCAGGCCCATCGTGCCTGGAGCGTGCAGTTGCACTACGACAATCTGGCCGCACGGGTGGCCGACGATCCAGCCCTTGGGCCGTTGCCGTCCTATGCCACCGTGCGTCGTCACTTCAAGGCTTGTGGTCTGGTCGCCCACAAGCGCCTGTCACGGCGGGATACCGACGGGGCGCGCCGGGCGGCTGAACGGCTGGCCGCCCGCGAGGTGCGCAGCTTCGAGGTCGACCATGTCCACGGCCTGTGGCACCTGGACTTCCACCACGGCTCGCGCCAGGTGCTGGGGACCGATGGCCAGTGGCGCAAGCCGATGTTGCTGGCCATCCTCGATGACCGCTCGCGCCTGATCTGTCATGCCCAGTGGTATCTCGACGAGACCACCGAGACGCTCGTCCACGGCCTGTGCCAGGCCTTCCACAAACGCGCCCTGCCGCGCACCCTGATGACCGACAACGGCGCGGCGATGACCGCGGCGGCGTTTGTGCAGGGCCTGGAGCGGCTGGGTATTGTCCATCAGACCACACTTCCGTACTCGCCCTATCAAAACGCCAAGCAGGAAGTGTTCTGGGCCCAGGTCGAGGGCCGGCTGATGGCGATGCTCGATGACCAGCCCGAGATCAGCCTGAAGCTGCTCAACGAGGCCACCGGGGCCTGGGTCGAGCGCGACTATCATCGCCGCCGTCACGCCGAACTGGACGCAACCCCGATGGCGGTCTATCTGGCCGCCGACGAGGTCGGCCGACCCGCGCCCGACAGCCAGGCGCTTTCCAAAGCCTTTCGCGAGCAGGTCCGGCGCAAGCAGCGGCGTAGTGATGGCACCGTCAGCCTGGCCAGACAACGCTTCGAGATCCCCAACGCCTACCGCCATCTCGAACAGATCTGCTTGCGCTACGCCCCCTGGGACCTGCGCACCGTCAGCCTGGTCGATGAGCGCATCGGCGCTGACCTGTGCCGGCTCCACCCGCTCGACAAAAACGCCAACGCCGATCAGCGCAGGCGCGCCCTGGTGTCGACTTCAACCACGCCCCCGGCGACCCCCGAACCCGCTCCGGCTGGCATCGCGC
>CAZPBH010000487.1:0-1202 GCA_964584645.1 uncultured Rhodospirillales bacterium
ACGATCTCGGGCGTGATGGGCTCGATATAGGTGGCGTCCGCCAGCCCCGGATCGGTCATGATCGTGGCGGGGTTGGAGTTGACGAGGATGACGCGAAAGCCCTCCTCGCGCAGCGCCTTGCAGGCCTGCGCCCCGGAATAGTCGAACTCGCAGGCCTGCCCGATGACGATGGGCCCCGCGCCGATGATGAGGATGGACTCGATATCGGTGCGTCTGGGCATGGGGCGCGTCCGGGGCTGGAGGGCAAATCGCCCGCCTTATAGACGCGCGCGGCCCGGGCGCAAGATCGCGCCCGGGCCGCTCCGCTGCGGGGCGCGCCCGCAACGCCGGCGCTGGGTCAGCCCCGGTCGCGACGCAGGAGCGCCACTGCGCCCAGACCGGCCAGCAGGAGCGGCGCGGCCGGCGGCACCGGCACGGCAGACAGGGAGGCCGGCGTCACCGAATAGGAGATGTTCGAGATGCCGATATTTACCGCGTCCGGGCCGAAGGCGAGCGCGATGGCGGTCTCCGAACTCCACGACCCGGACCGGGTGACGCCCTGATCCGTCACCTGGAAGCTGTCACTTTAAAGCACGGAGCCGTCTGCCTCGTCGGTGATCTCGATCGACGTGCTGCTGAATTCGCTGCGCAGTCTGGAGGCAAGATCGAAGCTCTCCAGCGTCACCGTTGCGCCGTTCAGCGGCACGAAGCGGATGGTAAAGGTGTAATCGATGAAAACCGCGAGTGCGACATGCTCCAGCACACCGTAATCGCCGCCATACAACGCACTGCTGTCGTTCGGAGATTCACTGTTCGCATCATAGACCACATCGAGCAGATTGGGAATGTCCCCGTAGGCCTGCCCAATTCTCTGACCCGACCCGCAT
This sequence comes from uncultured Rhodospirillales bacterium, assembly GCA_964584645.1. Taxonomy (GTDB): domain Bacteria; phylum Pseudomonadota; class Alphaproteobacteria; order CAZPBH01; family CAZPBH01; genus CAZPBH01. The sequence continues at coordinate 867 of CAZPBH010000487.1, forward strand.
GCAAAGGCCGTGAACGGCCCGCAGATGTCGCCCGAGAAATCCAGCAGCCGGTGCACCGTGTCGGCCCCGGCCGGGGCGGCCAGCATCAGGCCAGCCGCCAGCGCACCGGCGGCCGGTGCAGTTACGCCCTTGAACATTGCAGTCCCCTTCGAAAACGGCGACCCCCACGGTCGCTACGTCAAGATATCGACGTGCATCGGGGAGGCAAGCGACAACATCGCCAGGGCCGTGGCCGGACGCTCCCCTTCTGGTCCGGCACGACGCGCCGTCCGCTGCGCGGCTCACTCCGCCGCCATGCGCGCGCGCTCGGGCGCGGGGTAGAGATAGTCGCGGGTG
>CAZPBH010000487.1:1212-1634 GCA_964584645.1 uncultured Rhodospirillales bacterium
GTCGGGCCGGTGGGCGAGCTGGAGCTGGAAGACGACCTGCCGATGGAAGCGGAAGCTCTGCTCGCAGGCCGCTAGGTAATAGCGCCACATCCGCACGAAGCGCTCGTCGTAGAGCGCCACCGCCTTGTCGCGGTTGGCCATGAAACGGTCGTGCCAGTGCCGCAGCGTCTCGGCGTAGTGCAGCCGCCAGACCTCCATGTCGGCCGACCACAGCCCGGTGGGCTCTACCGCCGCCATCATCTCCGACATCGCCGGCACGTAGCCGCCGGGGAAGATGTATTTCTCGATCCAGGGCGAGGTGACGCCCGGCGGCGTCACCCGCCCGATGCTGTGGATCAGCGCCACGCCGTCGGGGGCGAGCCGCGCCTTCACCGTGTCGAAGAACTCCCGGTAATGCGGCACGCCCACATGCTCGAACATGC
>CAZPBH010000488.1:0-1632 GCA_964584645.1 uncultured Rhodospirillales bacterium
ACCAGCTGTCCACCACCCTCGTTCGCGCAGCGGTGCAGGCCGCCGCCGCGCTCGACATCGCGGTAGTCGGCCTCGATTTCATGGTCGAAGACCCGCGGGGGTCGGACTATGTCATCATCGAGGCCAATGAGCGGCCCGGGCTCGCCAACCATGAACCGCAGCCCACGGCGGAACGATTTCTCGATCTGCTGTTTCCTCTCGCGCGGCCCTCCGAACTCTCTGGCATCGACAGACAAGGACCGAGATGACCGACAAACACGCCCCGATCGACGTCCTCTACATCCGCGAGATGCTGGAAAAGCTGCTCGAGACACCGAGCCCGAGCGGCTATACCGACGCTGCCGTCCATCTTGTGGTCGATGAGCTGGCGCGGCTCGAGGTGCCGGTCGAGGTGACCCGCCGCGGCTCCATCCGGGCCACCATCGAGGGGGCGCGGCGCAAGCCGGCGCGTGCGATCTCGGCGCATATCGATACGCTGGGCGCGCAGGTGAAGATGCTCAAGGACAACGGGCGCATCGAGCTTGTGGCCATCGGGCACTGGTCGGCGCGATTTGCCGAGGGCGCCCGGGTGACCCTCTTTACCGACGAGACCTTCTATCGCGGGACGATCCTGCCGCTGAAGGCCTCGGGCCATACCTTCAATGAGGAGATCGACACCCAGCCGGTCGGCTGGCCGCATGTCGAGCTGCGTATCGACCAGATGGTCGACAACCGCACCGACCTTGAGAAGCTGGGCATCAACATCGGCGATATCGTGGCGATCGACCCGCAGCCGGAATTCATGGATAACGGCTTCATCGTCTCACGCCATCTCGACAACAAGGCGGGTGTGGCGACGGTCTTCGCGGTCATCAAGGCGCTCAAGGAGATCGCCAAGGCGCCGCCCGTCGACATCCATTTCCTGTTCACGATTTCCGAGGAAGTGGGATCGGGGGCATCCTCGGGCCTGCATGGCGACATCGCCTCCCTGATTGCTGTCGACAACGGCACCACCGCCCCGGGCCAGAACAGCCGCGAAACCGGGGTGACCATCGGCATGGCCGACAGCATCGGTCCGTTCGACTGGCATCTGACCCAGAAACTTCTGAAACTTTGCCGGGAATACGACATCCCGCATCAGCGCGACGTGTTTCGCTATTACCGCTGTGATGCGGCCAGCGCCATTGAGGCCGGCAACGATCTGCGCACCGCACTCGTCACCTTCGGCATCGACGCCAGCCATGGTTATGAGCGGATCCATATCTCGGCCCTCGAGGCCTGTGCGCGGCTGCTCTATGCCTACACGACCAGCAAGGTGAGGATTGGTCGGGACAAGGAGGCGATCGGCCCGATCACGGGATTTCCGGACACGGTCGAAACCGAGGGCTGAGGCAAGGCTAGACAAGAAAGGCCGGCCCCTTTCGAGGCCGGCCTTCCCGCAAACTTGGAATGGCCTGGGATCAGAAGTCCATGTCACCCATGCCGCCCATGCCAGCACCCGCACCGGCACCAGCACCTTCCTTCTTGGGCGCATCAGCGACCATGGCTTCGGTGGTGATCAGCAGACCGGCCACCGACGCAGCGTCCTGAAGGGCCGTGCGCACGACCTTGGTCGGGTCGATGACACCGGACTTCACAAGGTCTTCATACTGC
>CAZPBH010000489.1:0-1632 GCA_964584645.1 uncultured Rhodospirillales bacterium
TATTCGGTGATCTCCGCCTCGATCTCGGCAAAGCTTCGGCTGTCGCAATTGCGCACGACCGGAACCATCAGCCCGGTATCGGTCGAGACCGCAACGCCGATATCATAATAGTTCTTGTAGATGATGTCGGTGCCGTCGATCTCGGCGTTGACGGCCGGAAACTCCTTGAGCGCCTGCACGCAGGCCTTCACGAAGAAGCTCATGAAGCCGAGCTTCGTGCCGTGCTTCTTCTCGAAGCGGTCCTTGTAGGTGGCCCGCATCGCCAGAAGGTTGGTCATGTCCACCTCGTTGAAGGTGGTCAGCATGGCCGCGGTGTTCTGCGCTTCCTTGAGACGTTCGGCCACACGCTGGCGCAGGCGGCTCATCCGCACCCGCTCCTCGCGATCCTCGCGCGTCCGCGGCCCGCTTGGCGCGGGCGGGGGCGGCGGGGGTGCCTTGGCCCGAGCCTGCCCGCCCTCGTCCTGCCGACTGTCGAGATAGGCCTGCACGTCTTCCTTGGTGGCACGGCCATCCTTGCCCGACCCCTTCACATCGGCGGGGTCGATGCCGTGCTCGTCCATCATCTTGCGCGCTGCCGGACCGGCCTGGGCAGCCTCGCTCCCCTCCCCCTTTTCGGCCTTGGCCGGGGCGGGCTCCTCCTGCTTCGACGCCTCTTTCTTCTGTTCCTTGGCGCCGCCGGCCTTGCCGCTCTCGTCGATCTTGCCGATCACGGCCCCGACCTCGACCTCCGATCCCGGCTCGGCCACGATCTCGGCCAGCACGCCAGCGGCGGGGGCGTTCACTTCGAGGGTGACCTTGTCGGTCTCGAGCTCGACCAGCGGCTCATCCGCCTGCACGGTGTCGCCAACCTTCTTCAGCCATTGGGCGATCGTGCCTTCGCTGACCGATTCTCCGAGTTGCGGGACGACGATATCTGTCGACATGGATTTCAGACCTGTTCGTGACGGGTGTTCATGTGTGGGCGGCGCATGGATGTCCAGATGGGTGGTGCCCCTCAGAGCGTCAGGGCGTCATCCACGAGTTTCGACTGTTCCTGATTGTGGCGGCGCAGCAAGCCGGTCGCGGGCGAGGCGGCCTCGCCACGGCCCGCATAGCCCGGGCGCCCCGCCTTGTGGCCAAGATCAGCCAGAACCTTCTCCAGCCGCCGGTCGACAAAGAACCAGGCGCCCATATTGGCCGGCTCCTCCTGGCACCAGATGACATCGGCGTTGGGATAGCGCTTCAGCTCGCGCGCCAGCGTTTCCGCCGGGAACGGATAGATCTGCTCCAGCCGCAGGATCGCGATATCGTCGATCTCGCGCTTCTGGCGCTCCTGATAGAGGTCATAATAGACCTTGCCGGAGCACAGCACGACCCGGCGCACCTTCTTGTCGGTGACGAGCTTGTCGGCCTCGGGCAGGACGCGGTGGAAGCTGCTGCCCTCGGCGAAATCGGCCAGCGTCGAGACACACAGCTTGTGCCGTAGCAGGGATTTCGGCGTCATCAGGATCAGCGGCTTGCGGAAATCGCGGTGAATCTGGCGCCGCAGGATGTGGAAGTAATTCGCCGGCGTGGTGCAGTTCGCGACCTGCATGTTGTCCTCGGCGCAGAGCTGCAGGAAGCGCTCAAGACGTGCGCTCGAATGCTCCGGCC
>CAZPBH010000490.1:0-1625 GCA_964584645.1 uncultured Rhodospirillales bacterium
TGCGCGGCGAGAGCGTGGAGATGCTCTCCCGGGAGTTGGCCGTGCCGATCTTCAAGCTCGAGCAGTGGCGCCAGAAGGCTGAAGGCGCCCTGGATCGGGCTCTGAAGGAGCGGGAGACGGACCCCGCAGATGGCCAGCTTGCCGCCGCCTTGCAACGCGTCGGCGAACTCAGCATGGAGAACGAGCTGCTGCGCGCCAGAGTGGAGCGGCCCGGCCCTTTGGCCCGGAGGAGGTCGCGGTGATGGCCGAGGCGACCTCCCCAACCAGCGGCCGACGGTATGGCGTCCAACGGGTCTGCCAAGCCTGGGACCTGCCGCGCTCCAGCTTCTATGCGGCCCGCCGACCGGAGCCGGATCCTGCGGCCAAGCCCACGCCGGCCCGCCGTGGTCCGAAACCGGTGGTGTCGGACGATGACCTGCTCGATGCCATCCGCCACGACCTGGCCCGCTCGCCCTGGTCCGGCGAAGGTCACCGCAAGGTCTGGGCCCGCTTGCGGGTGCGCGATGGCATTCGTGTCTCCCGAAAACGCGTGCTCCGCGTCATGCGCGACAATGGCCTCCTGTCGCCCCACCGGCCCCGGCGGCGCGACGCCGACCCCCACGACCGCCACATCATCACGGCGGCGCCGAACGTGATGTGGGCCACCGACGCCACCCAGATCCCCACCGTCCGTGATGGCAAGGTCTGGCTGTTCGGCGTCGCCGAGCATTGGAACGCCGAGTTGCTGGGCTGGCACGTCTCCAAGTCCGGAAACCGCTTCGAAGCCGTCCAGGCCCTGGGCATGGCCGTCCGCACCCAGTTCGGACACCTTTCCAAGGACGCCGCGCGCGGCGTTGCTGTCCGCCATGACCATGGCAGCAACTTCATGGCCGACCACTTCCAGAAACAGGTCCGGTTCTGGGGCCTGTCCCCCAGCTATGCCTTCGTCGGCGAGCCCCAGACCAACGGCGTCATCGAACGCCTGTTCAGGACGCTCAAGGAGCAGGTCATCCATGGCCGCATCTTCGAAACCATCGACGAGGTCCGAGAGGCCGTCCGCCTCTTCGCCGAGCGATACAACGCAGAGTGGCTCATCGAGAAAAACGGATTTCTCAGCCCCCATGACAAGCGTGACACCTAGGTCAGCGCCCAATGCGCGCAAGCCGCTTAAGCCAACCTTGTGTCCAGAGAACCGGGTCCAGTACATCGCATCGAGATACCCCAACAGGGCTGTGGATCGCGTGGATAACGCGGACTGCCTGGATTAAATAGGATTGATCGCGAACGGTCAAGCGAGTAGAACACAAAGGGAACAAAAAGCCTCCGGAGACCCCCGCCATGAGCCTCATTGAGAAGGACTACTTCACCCTGCCGGAGGTGATGGAGTGCTGGGGGCTGCCGCTCAGGGACATCGTCTATAGCGCCGAGAACGGCTGCCTGCGTGTCTCCGTGCGGGTCTTCGGCCTTGCCATCGAGCGAGGATATTTCGAGGAAGACCCGGATGGCTCCTGGTTCCCGGTGCCCTGTGAGCAGATTCAATTCGACGGAATCCTGGATTTGATGGCCCGAGACGCCTTCGTCCTGTTCCGGGACGGGCAGGTGGGCCTGATGTCGTTCGAGGCCGAGTCGGGCGAGTACGTCGATAC
>CAZPBH010000491.1:0-1610 GCA_964584645.1 uncultured Rhodospirillales bacterium
TGTCGCCGCCAACCTCGGTGTGCCAGCGGGTCATGTCGATGGCGCGGGTCGAGGCCGCGCCCTCCCAGGGCAGCACCGTCGCATCGACCACGCCGCGGGACAGCGCCTGCGGGATTTCCGTGACGGCCATGCCGACCGGGGCCGCGCCCAGCGCGTCGAAGATGTCGGTCGTGACCGGCGAGGGTGTCCGCACCTTCACCCCCGGCAAATCCTCGATCCGCCGGATCTCGACCCCCTCACGGGCATGGATGACACCGGCCGGATGGGTATGGATGAACAGCAGCTCGGTATCACGAAACTCGCGTTGCAGGTGCCTGTCGGCGAAATCCATCAGCGCCAGACCGGTCGACAGCGCGTCCGAGGCCACGAAGGGGAGCTCGAACACCTCGGCCAGCGGGAACCGGCCGGGGGTGTAGCCGATCAGCGTCCAGGTCATGTCGACCACGCCATCGCGGGCCTGCTGATACATCTGGGCGGGCGAGCCGCCGAGCTGCATGGCGGGGAAGATCTGGATCTCGATCCGCCCGTCGGAATCGGCCTCGATCGCCTCCTTCATCGGCAGGAAATACTGCGTGTGCGCGGTCGAGACCGGGCTCATCGCATGCTGCAGGCGCAGCACCACCTCGGGCTCCTGCGCCCCGGCCTGGGCGGCAGCCGGGTGCGGCGCGAGGACACCTGCCAGCAGCATGAGGGCGGCCGCGAGAGTTATGGCCTGAAACGAAAGGTGAGGCATCAGGGGGCGTGTCCTTCCTTGCCGGTCGGTCGGCGAAGCCAATCTAGCGGGCATGGCCTTTGTGAAGTTGGGGAGATAGCGCGTGGCCGCGGGGAGCGCAACGCAAGCCGGCGCGGTGAGCGCGACCGTGATGCGTCTTGAGGCGCCGACGGAGGAAATCCGTCTGCTGCAATTGCGGCTGGCCCACTCCATGGCCTTCCAGCCCGGTCAGTATGTCAAGCTCGCCTTCGAGGGGCATGAACCGCGCGATTATTCCATCGCCGCCGATCCGGGCAGCACCGGCGCGAGTGATATCCTGGAATTTCACATCCGGGACATGGGCTATGGACCGTCCCAGCATGCCGTCCGGCAGCTGAAGCCTGGTGATGCGGTGCAGGTGACCGGGCCGTTCGGGCAGGCAGCACTGGCCGAGGCGATGACCGGCCCGGTGCTGGCGGTGGCCGGGGGCACGGGGCTGGCCCCGCTCTATGCCATTGCGCTCGCAGCACTGCGCCGCGATCCCGCGCGCCCGGTGGCGCTCTATCACGGGGCGCGCGATCCCGGTCAGTTCTATCTGGCCGAAAGGCTGGTGGCGCTGGCACAGGCAAGCAGCGCCTTTCGCTATGCGCCGGTGGTGGGCGATGAGGTGGGGGCACGCGCCGCAGCCGACCCCCTCGTCGGGCAGGCCGGGCTGCATGTGTTTCTCGCCGGTCCGCCGCCAATGGTCGAGGATGCCAGCCAGCGCCTCGTTGGCGCAGGCATCGACGAGGGCGCGATCCGCGCTGACCCCTATCACGGCGATGCCGACCAGAAGCGCCTGATCGCCGAGGGCAAGATCAGCCTCTAGAACGGATGGCGGTCGGCCCGAGCGCGCGAAACCGCTCCATCCATCTGCAAT
>CAZPBH010000492.1:0-1607 GCA_964584645.1 uncultured Rhodospirillales bacterium
GGCACGGCAATCGCCGTCGATGTCGTTAAGCGCTGCGCGCCGCGATTGGCGCGCACCGCGCTCGAGCTCGGCGGCAAGTCGCCGGCGATCATTGGCGACGATATTCCGCTGGAGCGGGTGTTGCCCACCCTGGTCACCGGGGCCACCGGCTTTCAGGGGCAAGTGTGTGTCACCCTGTCCCGTATCCTGGTTTCTGAACGCCGCTATGACGAGGTGGTGGACGCTCTCGGCCAAGCCTATTCCGATCTGAAGGTGGATGTGCCCTGGCATCCCGAGGTCGATCGCGGCCCCTTGGCTGTGGAGCGCGCGCGGACGCGGTCGGAGAAAGCCGTGGAACGCGCCGTCGAACAGGGGGCTGAAATCGTCGCCGGCGGCAAGCGCCCGCCGCATTTGAACCGGGGCTGGTTCTACGAACCGACCCTTTTACGCAATGTCACCAATGACATGGAGGTCGCGCAGGAAGAGATCTTCGGTCCAGTGACGGCGGTGTTGCGATACAGGGACATGGACGATGCTGTCACCATCGCGAATGACAGCAAGTACGGGTTGGCGGCGGCGGTCTATACCGACGATCAGGACCTTGCGGTTTCGGTTGCGCGACGCATCCGGTCTGGCGGGGTCGCATTGAATATGTGTGGCGTCTCGCTGACCGAACCCTTTGGCGGCGTCAAGCAGTCAGGCTGGGGCCGGGAATGCGGGGCGGAAGGGATCCTGGAGTTCACGGATTTCAAGCAAGTGCTTCTTTCCGGCAGTTATCTGGACAGCTGACCATGGTGACGTATCAGGCGGGGGCGCGTCGCGCCTTCACGCCCAAGGCGACCTTCGACTATGTGATTTGCGGGGCCGGCGCTGCCGGATGTGTGCTTGCGAACCGCTTATCAGAGAACCCGCGCAACACGGTGTTGTTGATCGAAGCCGGCCCGAGTGACAAATCGCTCTTCACACGCATGCCGCGGGGGTTCGCGAAGCTTTTGCTGAACGAGGATCGGGCACGGTTCTTTCAGACCGGGCCGGATAATGGCGCGAAGCCCGATGGCGAGGTTTGGGCGCGGGGGCGCATGCTCGGCGGATCCAGCTCCATCAACGGCATGCTGTATTTTCACGGCAACCCGGCCGATTTCGACGGCTGGGCTGCGGCCGGCAATCGTGGCTGGGGCTGGGATCATATCGGGCCGATCTACAAAAAGATGGAGAACCACAGTCTGGGCCCCGGCGAGGCCCGGGGTGTCGGCGGACCGGTCAATGTCGTGGTCAATCCCTATCGCAGCGCCCTGATGGACAAGTTGATCGAGGCCGGCCGCGCAATGGGCTTGCCCGAGAAAGACGATCTGAATGAGCCCGAGCAGGACGGTATCGGCTATACTGTCTACAATATCGGCGATGGCGAGCGATCAGGGGCGTCCCAGGCATTTCTGCATCCGGTTATCAAGCGTCCCAATCTGACGGTGGTGACCGATACATTGGTGACCCGTGTCCGGATTGCCGACGGCCGTGCCATCGGCGTTGAATGTTCGACCAAGGGCGAGACTGTCGGATATGGTGCAGGGCGCGAGGTGATCCTGTCCTGTGGTGCTTTGCAAACACCGCAGGTCCTGGAGCTTTCGGGC
>CAZPBH010000493.1:0-1607 GCA_964584645.1 uncultured Rhodospirillales bacterium
GACGAGATCGACGGCCACATCAATCGCATGGGCAAAACCGAAGCCATCCGTGCCGCCATGGCTCTTGACGCAGATTTGCCCGAGCCCGAGGAACATCGCCCCATTATACTGGCGCGGGTCCATCTGGGTCCGGAAGCTCCTGAAGGCATTGGCCATGAAGGGCAGGCCGATCCGGGCCATCAGCGAGGCCTTGATGACGCGCTTCAGCCCGTCGGTGACGAGCTTGGCCGTGCCCTCGGCCGTCTTCAGGGCGACATTGCCGGTGAATCCGTCGGTGACGACGACATCGGCCGCACCCAGAGGCAGGCCATCGCCCTCGACATAGCCGATGAAACGGCCCGGCAGTTCCATTTCGCGCAGGCTGGCGGCGGCGGCGCGGACCACCTCATTGCCCTTGATCTCTTCCTGCCCGATGTTGAGCAGGCCGATGGTCGGTTCCCTGATGCCGAGCACGATGCGCGCGAACAGGGCGCCCATGATGGCGAACTGGACGAGGTTTTCCGGATCGCATTCGGCATTCGCGCCGAGATCCAGCATGGCCGTCTCGCCGCGCGCGCTCGGGAAAAAGGAGGCAATGGCCGGGCGGGAGATGCCGGGGAAGGTCCGGAACACCAGCTTGGCCATGGCCATCAGCGCGCCGGTATTGCCGGCCGAGACCACGGCCGAAGCCTCGCCGGCGGCGACTGCATCGATGGCAAGGCGCATGCTGGTCTGCTTGCCGGAGCGCACCGCCGTCGACGGGCGCGCATCGGAGGCCACCTTGTCCGGCGCCTCGCGCAGGGTCACACGGCCGGCCAGGGCGCGGCGCCGGTCGATTTCCGGGGCGAGCAGGTCGGACGCGCCAAACAGCAGGAAATGCACCTGCGGATGCCGCTCGATCGCGAGTTCGGCCCCATCGAGCACCATGGCCGGGGCCGCGTCCCCCCCCATGGCGTCGAGCGCGATGACCAGCGGTGAACTCAACTCTGTTCCTGCTCCCCGGCTCAGCCGCCGACCCCGACGGGATCAGAACTTCTGCTTGACCTCGATGACCTGACGGCCCCGGTACATGCCGGTCTTCAGATCGATATGGTGCGGCAGCGTCAGCTCACCGGTCTCGGGATCCTCGCGATAGTTCGCGGGCTTCAGGGCATGGTGCGAGCGCCGCATGTTGCGCTTCGACTTGGAGGTTTTCCGCTTCGGTACGGCCATGGTTCTGCTGTCCTCAAACACGTGCTGGCGCCTGTTGGCAAGGTGGCGTCCAGCGGGTATTCCGGGTCGATCCAGGTGCAGGGCGCGGGCCTGTTCGCCTGCCTTGCGTGGCAGGTGAGAGAAGTTCGGCCGAGCGGCTGCGCCGTCCGTCAGATGAACCGGAGCGGTCCCGCGACAGCACGCCGACAGGCCGACCGTTCGCGCCTGACGAGGATCGGAACGCGCCTTCTAGACGATTACGCGCCCCGCTGCAACCAAAGCGGCCGCAGCCCAGCCCGGTGCAAGCCCCTCAGCCGTTGCGGCCCCGGCGCAACAGGGCCTCAAGGCCGGCAAAAGGCGATGGCGGGGCATCGCCGGCGGCTTCTGGCAGCTCGGCATCCTGCCGGCGCGGATAGGGGTCGAGGGCGAGCGAGAGG
>CAZPBH010000494.1:0-1605 GCA_964584645.1 uncultured Rhodospirillales bacterium
ACAATCGCCATGCCGGCGGACACCAACCCGGCCGGTGACATCTTCGGCGGCTGGTTGATGGCCCAGATGGATCTCGCCGGCAGCGTGACGGCCTTCGACCGGGCGCAGGGCCGGATCGTCACCATCGGCGTCGAGGCCATGAAGTTTCACAAGCCGGTCTCGGTCGGGGACGAGGTGTTGTGCTTTTCGCATGTGATGCGCACCGGGCGGACCTCGATCACCGTCAAGGTCGAGACCTGGGTGCGCCGCCGCCTGACCAACGAGACCATCAAGGTCACGGAAGCCGATTTCACCTATGTCGCGGTCGATGAGAAGGGCGTGAAGCGCCCCTTGCCACCCTTGCCGGCGGGTTGAGCGCGCCTCAATCGAAAAGCTTGTCGATCTCGTCCTGGCTGATGCCCTGACCGCTGGCTTGCGGGCCTGACAGCAGCGCGTCCTTATCGTCGAGCGGGGGAAGCGGCAGTTCCAGGAAGGCATCGGCGCCCCAGATCTCGATCAGCGCCACGATGCGGGCCTCGATGAAGCTGAGCGCCCGGATGACCTTGGTCACCCGCTGGCCGGTTATGTCCTGGAAATTGCACGCCTCGAAGACGCGGGTGATGGCTTCCAGCCCGTTCTCGCAGGCTTCGAAGACCGACGGATCGTGACTGTCGTCCCGGATCTGGTTCAACAGGCGCTCGACTTCTTCGGCCGAGGAAAGGATGGTGTTGGTCGCGGTTTCCGTCGCGTCGACGATTTCGTCCAGCTCGTTGCGCGCGCGCAGGACCTGGTCATCCCCCTGGCGCGGATCGCGAAGCAGGGCAAGCTCGGTCTTGGCCTTGGCGATGGAACGGACCATCCGCGCGATCTCGATCCGCACGTCCTGATCGGTCGGGGAGGCATGCGGGCTGGCGATCCCCGGGTTCAGCATGAGGCGCCGGATTTCGGCCAGCGTGTCCTCGAGTGTGGAGGCGATCCCCGCGCCGGTGGTGTTCTGAAAACCGACATCGGATAAGCAGTCCAGATCGATCGGCTTGGCCCCCGCATCAAGGGTGCCATGGCCGACATCCTCGGCCATGGGTGGGGGTGCCCAGCCGCGCTGGCTGTAGGCGGTGAATGCACGACGGTTGCGCGACGAAGCCATGTTCCGCTTCCCCTCATCCAGTCTCGATGGTTAACCCCAGAGCGCAGATTGCTGCGGTCGGGGTTAACAAAGCCCTGATTTGTGGCTGCGTCCTGCTGACATGAGGGAAGGGTGCATGACACCGGGCAGGCGCCGACAGGCATCGGGCCAAAAGAAAACCCCGGAGCATGGGCGCCCCGGGGTCTTGCACAACGGCGTGATGGCCGGCCATTGGGGGCCGGCATCATGGAAGAAACGATCAGACCGAGTAGTAGAGCTGGAACTCGATCGGATGCGGGGCGGTCTCGTAACGCACGACCTCTTCCATCTTCAGATCGATATAGCCTTCGATCATGTCCTTGGTGAACACATCGCCCTTGGTCAGGAAGCTGTGATCGGATTCGAGGCTCTGCAGGGCCTGACGCAGGCTGCCGCAGACCGTCGGGACGTTGACGAGCTCTTCCGGCGGCAGGTCGTAGAGGTTCTTGTCCATTGCATCGCCC
>CAZPBH010000495.1:0-1600 GCA_964584645.1 uncultured Rhodospirillales bacterium
GACGGTCGCCCCCTTCAGCCCGTTGGGTGCGCGCGCGACCACATAGCCGCCCTCGAGCTCGATTTCCGCGCCAAGCCTGCGCAGCCCCTCGATATGCAGGTCGACCGGCCGGGTGCCGATGGCGCAGCCGCCCGGCAGCGAGACCCGGGCCTCGCCGCAGCGGGCCAGCAGCGGCCCGAGGACGAGGATGCTGGCGCGCATCTTGCGCACATGATCATAGGGGGCGGTGGTGTCGGTGATGCGGTCGGCCTGCAGGGTGACCTGCTGGTTGCCCGAGCCGGGTGCGCCCTCGAGCTCCAGCTTCACCCCAAGATCGCGCAGCAGCCGGGCCATCGTCTTGATGTCGGCGAGCGCCGGCGTGCCCCGCAGGATGAGCTTCTGGTCGGTCAGCAGGCTCGCTGCCATCAGCGGCAGGGCGGCGTTCTTCGCCCCGCTGATCGGGATGGTGCCCGTGAGCGGCGATCCCGCCCGGATGATCAGCCGATCCAAGGGGGGCGCCTACAAACGCGGCAGGGTGACACCCTGCTGGCCCATATACTTGCCCGCGCGATCCCGATAGCTCACTTCGCAGGGCTGTTCCCCCTGCAGGAAGATGAACTGGCATAGCCCTTCGCCGGCATAGATGCGCGCGGGCAGGGGCGTGGTGTTGGAGATCTCCAGCGTCACATGGCCCTCCCATTCGGGCTCCAGCGGGGTGACGTTCACGATGATGCCGCAGCGGGCATAGGTACTCTTGCCCAGACAGATCACCATCACGTCCCGCGGGATCCGGAAATACTCGATGGTGCTGGCAAGCGCGAAGCTGTTCGGCGGGATGACGCAGATATCGGTCTCCCGATCGACAAATCCCTGGGCGGAGAATGCTTTCGGGTCGATGACGGCATTCTCGAGGTTGGTGAAGATCTTGAAGTGTCGGGAAACCCGCGCGTCATAGCCGTAGGAGGACAGGCCATAGGAAATCACGCCCTCGCGCACCTGACGCTCGGAAAAGGGCTCGATCATCTGGTCCTGCTGGGCGCGTTCGCGGATCCAGCCATCGCTCATCACGGGCACGGGCGGGGGTCTCTCCTAAAACCAGCGGGGCGCAGGGGCGCGCGATCAGTGCGCATGGCACAGGCGCCGGCTGCGATCAAGCTTCCTTGCCATCGGTGCCGGGCTGTTCTGCGGCAGGGTCATGGTCATCGCCGGGCGCCGGCACCCGCGCGGGATCAGCCTCGGCGGCACGGCCGCGGGCCTGCGCCTTGCGCCGGCGCAGATTGGCGCGCAGCTGGGCCGCCAGCCGGGCTTCGCGTTCATTCTTCGTCATGCAGGGGAAGATGGGTGCCCATGGCACACAAAAAATCGAGCGGACCGTCAAAGGCGACCCGCTCGAGGGAGGAGAGAACGCTGTGGTTGTACCATGGCAGGGATTAACAACCGGTAAGCGTCACGGGCGTTGACATCCCCCGGCATGCAGGTACGGCGCGGCTGCATGGGCGGTCGCGCGGAGGGGTGCTTGCATCGGCCGCATGCCATCGTGTAAGCAGCCGCGCAGGTTATCCGGAACGCTGCCGTAGCTCAGGGGTAGAGCACTCCCTTGGTAAGGGAGAGGTCGAGAGTT
>CAZPBH010000496.1:0-1599 GCA_964584645.1 uncultured Rhodospirillales bacterium
CATCGCGCTGCCGACCCCGGCGCCCGCGCATTTGGGTCCGGTAACTTGTGGGCAGGGTGGGGCGCAGGGTGCCGTTGGCTCGTACCCGTTGAAGGGTGCGAGCGGTCATGTCCATCGGGGCGGAGAGGTCAAAGGAAAAGGCGCCATCCTTGCGGAGAGCGCCTTTGGGGCGTCGATGAGGCCCCGCTGCACCCGGCCGAGGAAGGGGGGATGGGGGGAAGGGAACCGGATGCAGCGGGGTAACCATGCGCCCGCCAGAACGGCGGACGAAACCTTGATATGACCTATGCCGAGGCAGGCGCTACCGAAGCCTGATCTCAGACCTGGTGGCCCCTCCTTGGTACGATGGGCAGTATGCACTGTGTGCGCTGTTCTGTCAACAGGGTCAGAGGGTACAACCCTGCATTTTCCTCAGGCAAGCCATGCGCCCGCATGGCGCGCAAAACCCGGCGATTTCGCTGCGCCGCAGCGTCTGATGTGTTGTCGGCTCGCGGAAGGACGTGTATGAGGTGGGCGTCCACATTCCAGGCGGCTCCGGTTTGACCGTGCGTCGAGCTGACATCCGTCATCACCTGGTCGGGAGGGTAGCTGGTGGAACCAGCTGCGTTCAAACGCTGGCGCAAGGCGCTCGGACTGTCCCAGAAGGAGGCAGCCAAGGCGCTGGGGCTCAAGCGGCGGATTGTTCAGTATTATGAAAAGGGCGAACGCGACGGCAAGGACGTCGAGATACCCAAGAGCGTGCGCCTTGCCTGTTATGCCCTGTCCATCGGCATCGAGGACTACACCGGACCCCCGAAACCGGAGAAGGGCGGCCATCCCGAGGTCCTCTCCGGCGACACTGCAGAGGCGCTCGACGCCGTCGACGCGCTGGTCGAGCGGGCGGGCGAGAGGGACGATGTCGTCGAGGCGACCCTGCCCGAGCTGAACCGCAATCGCCAGGCGGCGGAGTGACGCTCGAAGCGACCGCCACCTTCATCGAGGGACTTCGCTTTCCCGAAGGTCCCGTGCCGCTGGCAGATGGCGATGTGCTGGTTTGCGAGATTGCCGGCGGTACGCTGGCGCGGGTCGGCGCTGCCGGTTCCATCACCCGCATCGCTGCGTTGGGCGGTGGCCCGAACGGAGCCGCGATCGGGCCCGACGGGCGCGCCTATATCTGCAACAATGGCGGCTTCACCTGGTTCGAGCAGGACGGTCTGCTGTTCACCGATGGCAGCCCCTCCGCGGACTATGCGGGCGGCTCGATCCAGGCGGTCGATCTCGCGACGGGCGCGGTGGAAACGCTTTACACCCATTGCGGCGACCAACACCTGCGCGGTCCCAACGACATCGTGTTCGATGCGGCCGGGGGGTTCTGGTTCACCGACATGGGCAAGGTGCGCGCCCGCGACATGGATCGTGGCGGGGTCTATTACGCGCATCCCGATGGCGGCTACATCACCGAGGCCGTCTTTCCCCTGACCACGCCCAACGGCATCGGCCTCGCCCCCGATGGCGGCACCCTCTACGTCTCGGAAACGGGGCCGGCCCGGCTCTGGGCCTTCGAGGTGACGGCCCCGGGCCGGCTGGCGCTCCGCCCACCCCCTTCGCCCAATGGCGGAT
>CAZPBH010000497.1:0-1597 GCA_964584645.1 uncultured Rhodospirillales bacterium
GTGCCCTGGATCAACGGCTGCTTCACCGCCGTGGTGGGCCTGCCTCTGACTGAAACCGCGGGCCTGTTGCAGGCTGCCGGCTATCCGATGTGGAACCGCCCATGAAAGGCACGCAAATCGTCCTCGACCATCTGAATGGCCGCGAGGCCGCCGCGCTTATGGTGGACGGGCAGCTTGACGACCTGCTGATCGACACCGACGCCCTGCGCCCCGGCGCGATCCTGCGCGGGGTGGTGGACCGCACCGTGAAGGGGCAGGGCGGCGTCTTTGTCCGCCTGCCCGATGGCGAAAGCGGCTATCTGCGCGGGGCCAAGGGCAAGGCCCCGGGGCAGGCGCTGCTGGTGCAGGTTTCGGGCTTTGCCGAGCCGGGCAAGGCCGTGCCGCTGACCGAAAACATCCTGTTCAAAAGCCGCTACGCCATCGTTACCCCCCACGCGCCGGGCATCAATATCGCCCGCGGCCTCAAGGACGAGGAACGCCGCGCCGACCTGCGCGCGATCGCCCATGACGCGATGGAGGCCTCGGAGATGGGCCTGATCCTGCGCTCGGCCTGTGGCGGCGGTGCGGATGACGCGATCGAAGAGGACATCACGGCCATGCGCGCGCTGGCCGAAGAGGTCATGGCCGATGACGGCGACGGCATCGAGGCGCTGACCGAGGGCGACGGCCCCCATGTCCTGGCCTGGCGCGACTGGACCGGCACGGCCGACGTGGTGACCGCGCCTGGCGGCTTTGCGGTTTGCGGCGTGCTGGACGCGCTCGAAGATCTGAAATCTCCCGCGATCCGTCTGGGCGCGGTGACGCTCTATGTGGAGCCCACCCGCGCCCTCGTGGCGGTCGACGTGAACACGCCCGAGGCGGGGTTTGCCGCGGGGCTCAAGGCCAACCTCGCCTGCGCCGCGGCACTGCCCCGCGCGCTGCGGGTGCGGGGCTTGGGCGGCCAGATCGTCCTCGACCTGGCACCCATGCCCAAGAAGGATCGCAAGACCTTCGAGGCGGCCCTGCGCGCGGCCTTCAAGACCGATGAGATCGAAACGACGCTGCTGGGCTGGACGCCGCTGGGCCATTTCGAGCTGCAACGCAAACGCGCCCGCGCGCCGGTGCGGGGATTGCTGCCGTGACCTGCCCGGTCTGTCAGAAACCCATGGCGCGCGCGCACCGCCCCTTCTGCTCGGCCCGCTGCGCGGATCTGGACCTGGGCCGCTGGATGGGCGGGCACTACCGCATGCCCGCAGAGCCCGCGGGCGAAGACGACATGGCCGCTGCCGACCGCGCCGACCCCCACGACCCGGACGACGCCTGAGCCTTCGGATTTTCCTGCCAAAACCCTCTGGACACTCCCCGTAGGAGGCCCTAGAACGCCTCCACCCGAACGCAAGCCGTTCCCCGTGCCCGGGTAGCTCAGGGGTAGAGCAGTGGATTGAAAATCCTCGTGTCGGTGGTTCGATTCCGCCCCCGGGCACCAAATCACCTTCCAAGGTAAATGATATCAAAGGGTTATAGGGAAAAATTGTCCCACCGTTTTCGCGCTTGGGCAAAAGCGGGACTTTTTTGTTCGTGGTTCGGTCCCGGCCGAGGTTTCGTTCAAGAGATGTAT
>CAZPBH010000498.1:0-1596 GCA_964584645.1 uncultured Rhodospirillales bacterium
TGCGGGTGCGATGAAGCGGCACAATTTCGGCGGTCTGCGGGCCAGCCACGGTGTGTCGATAAGCCACCGCTCGCACGGCTCCACCGGTCAGTGCCAGGATCCTGGCCGCGTGTTCAAGGGCAAGAAGATGGCCGGTCACATGGGCGCGGTGCGTGTGACCACCCAGAACCTGCAGGTCGTCAAGACCGATGCCGACCGGGGCCTGATCATGGTCAAGGGCGCGGTGCCCGGGTCCAAGGGCGGCTGGGTGACGATCAAGGACGCGGTGAAGAAGCCGCTGCCCGAGAACGCGATCCTGCCGGCGGCGCTGATGTCGGCCAGGAGGGAGGCGCAGCGCGCCGCGGAGGAGGCCGCCGCGCAGGCCGAGGCCGAGGCGAAGGCCGCCGAGGAGGCCGCTGCCGCGGAGCAGGCCACCGCTGAAGCCGAAGCGCTGAAGCAGGCCGAGGCCGAGATCGCGGCCGACAAGA
Source organism: uncultured Rhodospirillales bacterium (assembly GCA_964584645.1). Classification (GTDB taxonomy): domain Bacteria; phylum Pseudomonadota; class Alphaproteobacteria; order CAZPBH01; family CAZPBH01; genus CAZPBH01. Next base: position 468 of record CAZPBH010000498.1, read on the forward strand.
AGGACGGTGAGCAATGAAACTCGACGTGATCAAGCTGGATGGCGCCAAGGCCGGCACCGTCGATCTCGGCGACGAGATCTTCGGGCTGGAGCCGCGCGCCGATATCCTGCACCGCGTGGTCCGCTGGCAGCGCAACAAGGCGCAGGCCGGCACCCACAAGGTCAAGACCCGGTCCGAGACCAGCTATTCGACCAAGAAGATCTATCGCCAGAAGGGCACCGGCGGCGCGCGCCACGGCGACCGCAACGCGCCGATCTTCCGCAAGGGCGGCATCTACAAGGGGCCCGTGCCCCGCAGCCATGCGCATGCCCTGCCCAAGAAGATCCGCAAGCTGGGGCTGCGCCATGCGCTCTCGGCCAAGGCCGCCGAGGGGCGCCTCGTGGTGCTCGAGGCCGCCGAGCTCGCCGAGCCCAGGACGAAGACGCTGGCGCAGCATCTCAAGGGCCTCGGCTGGAAGCGGGCGCTCGTGATCGACGGGGCCGAGGTGCAGGAGAACTTCGCCCGTGCTGCCGCGAATATCGACGGTCTGGACGTGCTGCCCTCCGTCGGTGCCAACGTGATGGACATCCTCAAGCGTGACACGATCGTGCTCACCAAGGCGGGTGTCGAAGCCCTGGAGGCGCGTCTGAAATGAGCAGTTCCGACAAGACCGCGACGCCCCGGCACTACGACGTGATCCGCAAGCCGGTGATCACCGAGAAGGCCACCATGGCGTCGGAAGCGAACGCGGTGGTGTTCGAGGTCGCGATGTCCTCGACCAAGCCGGAGATCAAGGCAGCGATCGAGGCGCTGTTCGGCGTCAAGGTGCGCGCGGTCAACACGACCATCGCCAAGGGCAAGACGAAGCGCTTCCGCGGCATCCGCGGCCGGCGCGCAGACGTCAAGAAGGCCTATGTGACGCTCGAGGAGGGCAACACGATTGACGTGACCACGGGGCTGTAATACCAGCCTCGCCTTCACGCGAAGCGCCGTCCCGGCCCTGAGCCGGGATCGCGCGAGACCGCGAGGCCCCGGGTCGAGCCCGGGGCGCGTCGCGACCCGATGAACCCCGGGCCGAGCCGAGACCGGCGGAGCCGCGAAGCAGACGGAAGACAGGAAGCATGGCACTCAAGTCGTACAAGCCGACGAC
>CAZPBH010000499.1:0-1592 GCA_964584645.1 uncultured Rhodospirillales bacterium
GGCAGGCGGGGTGCCCGAGGATGCCGTGCCGCTCTGGCTCGCCGAAAGGCTGCGCTCCGGCAAGGGCGGCATCGTCCACATCGTTCGCGACGATGTGAGGGCCGCGCGTGTGGCGGAGGCCATGGGCTTCTTCGCGCCGACCCTGCGGGTGGCGACCTTCCCGGCCTGGGATTGCGAGCCCTATGAACGCACATCCCCGCATCGCGATGTCACAAGCGCCCGGCTGCAGGTTCTGGCCGGGCTCGCTTCGGGTCAACGCCCCGACCTTCTGGTCACGACGGTCGCGGCCGTGCTGCAAAGGCTGCCCCCGCCCGATTTCGTGAGGGCGCATGTCACCGACCTGCAGGCCGGGCAGAAACTGCGCCCCGATGACCTGATTGCGCAGCTGGAACAGAACGGCTTCATGCGCGTGGCGACGGTGCGCGAGCCCGGCGAATATGCCGTGCGCGGCGGGCTGATCGACCTTTTTCCGCGGGGTGCCGAGGCGCCGGCCCGGCTCGATTTCTTCGGTGATGTGATCGAGGTCATGCGGCCCTTCGATCCGATGGACCAGCGCACCACAGGCAAGCTCGAGAAACTCACCCTTGCGCCAGCCATCGAGTTTCCCCTCGACGAGGCCGCACGCACCCGCTTTCGGGACGGCTATCGCCGGACCTTTGGCGCGATGCAGGGTCAGGATCCGCTCTATGAGGCGATCAGCGAGGGCCGCCACTGGCCGGGCGCGGAGCATTTCCTGCCCCTGTTCTTCGAGGGCCTGAGCACGCTGTTCGACTATACCGGCGACGCCCCGATCACCTTGGACGAAGATGTGCCGGCCCGTGTTGAGGAACGCCTTGCCGCCATTCAGGAACGCTTCGATCTGCGGCGGACCGATACCGGCGAAGGCGGCATCGTGCGGCGTGCCCTGCCGCCGGAGGCCCTTTATCTGCGCTCGCAGGAATGGGGGGCCGCTTCGGGCAGGGAAGAGGGTGCCATCCTGCTGGCCGCCCGAGCTGACGGGGAGGAGGGCTGGGGGGGTACACCCGGCCCCGATTTTCTGGAAGTCCGGCAGGACCCGAAGCGCAACCTGTTCGAGGAAATCGGCCGCACCCTCAAGGCGCGCCGCACAGCCGGTGATCGGCTGATCGTCGCGACCTACAGCGAAGGCAGCCGAGCCCGTATCGAGGGCCTTCTCAAGGAACAGGGGCTGGCCTTCACACCCGTCACCGAGGATACCCCGGACCAAAAGCTGGCGATGGCCGGGAGCCTGCATCTGGAGCGCGGCTTCACCGCCTCCGGGCTCACCCCACCGCTGACGGTCATCACCGAGCGCGACATGCTGGGCGAGCGCGTTTCCCGTCCTCAACGCCGGCGCAAGCGCCGCGCCTCGGCCTTCATGATGGATCTGGGCGGGCTCAATCTCGGCGATCTCGTCGTCCATGCCGATCATGGGGTGGGGCGCTTCGACGGGCTGGAGAGTGTCTCGGTGGCCGGGGCGGCGCATGATTGCGTGCGCCTGCTCTATGCCGGGGACGACAAGCTGTTCCTGCCGGTGGAAAATCTCGATCTGCTTACCCGCTATGGCTCGGAGGAAGGGGCGGGGGCCCTGGACA
>CAZPBH010000500.1:0-1586 GCA_964584645.1 uncultured Rhodospirillales bacterium
GCGCCGCTGGCGGTGGCCAGCATCCAGGGGGCGGTGCGCCGGCCTGGCAGCTATGACATCGTGCCGGGCGAGCGCCTGTCCTCCCTCATCGCACGCGCTGGCGGGCTGCGGGACGAGGCCTATCCACCGGGCGCGGTCTTCACCCGGGAGGCCGCGCGCGCTGCCGAACAGGCCGCGCTGGAACGGGCCATCCGGCAGATCGACCGGGCGGTCGGGCTGGCCCTGGCCGAAGAGCGCGACCCGCCGCCGGAGGGCGATCTGGAACTGGCCCGCCGCCTTGGGGCGGAGCTGCGGGCGGCCCGCGCCATCGGGCGGGTCAGTGTCGAGGCCGATCCGGCACGCTTACGGGCCGACCCGGCGGCCGACCCGATTCTGGCCGATGGCGACCGCATCTTCTATCCCGTGCGCCCCGTGACGGTGCGGGTGCAGGGGGAGGTCTATGCGCCGGCAGCCCTGCGTTTCGAGCCCGGCAAGGCACCAGAAGCCTATATCGAGGCGGCAGGCGGGGCCAACCGGCTGGCCGATGCCCGGCGTGCCTATATCGTCTTTCCCGATGGCAGTGCGGCCCCTCTGGGCGGCGGCAGGTTCAGCTATTCCGATGTCGTGGTGCCGCCGGGCGCCACCATCGTCGTGCCGCGTGACCCCGATCCGACGAGCTTTCTGGATGTGGCGACCAGCGTGACCAGCCTGTTGAGCCAGCTGGCCATCGGGGCGGCGGCGCTGGCCACGATCACCGATGACGATTGAGGGCCCGGCCGCTCCCACACTCGCCATCATCACGGTCTGTCTTGACGATATCGACGCGCTGAAGGCCACCGCCCGGGCGCTGCGCGCGCAAGCCGGATGGCGGGATCTGCTGGCCGGAGGCGCGATCACCTGGCTCGTTCAGCATGGCGGGCAGATGGCCGGCATCGCGGGTCTCGTGCCCGAGGCCGATGTCGAAAGCCGCCCGGATGCCGGGGTCTATGACGCCATGAACCGGGCGATGGCGCGCACAAGGGCTCGATATCTCTGGTTCCTGAATGCGGGCGACCGGCCGGCCGATGCCGATGTGCTGGGCCTGATTCTGGCCATTCTGGGTGGGAATCCGGCGCCGGACCTGCTGCTGGGTGGTGCGGTGGTGGAGGATGCTTCCGGCCGGCGCTGGCAGCGCCGATCCCGGCCTGTGAGGCCCGGTCGCCCAAGGGGACTGCTGCCCGGCATGCCGACCTCCCATCAGGCGATCATCTATGCCAGTACCGCTCTGCCGCCGGCGGGCTATGCGCTCGGCTGGCCGCTCGCTGCCGATTATGCGGCGACCGTTCTGGCGGTCCGGAACGCGCGCCGGGTCGAGATCATCGACCGCGCGATCTGCATCAGCGCGCCGCCGGGGCTCAGCGGGCGTTTCGCTGCGCGCGCCCGGGCCGAGCAGGGCGCGATCCGGCGGTCCCTCATGGGCGTGGACCCGATCAGTGATGCGCTGATCCGGGCAGCGCAGGCGCTTGTCTGGGCCGTGCGCGTGCATGCGCCCGGGCTCTACAGGCGGCTGCGCGGCGCACCGCCCGGGTGAGCCGGGCCGTCCGCGCGTAATGCCGGCCCCGTGCCAT
>CAZPBH010000501.1:0-1586 GCA_964584645.1 uncultured Rhodospirillales bacterium
GCCCACGCGGCCCTGCGCGCGGGCTGCCATGTCTTCGTGGAAAAGCCGCTGGCGGAGACGCTGGAGGAGGCGCGGGCGCTGATCGCCCTGGCCGCGCAAGTGAACCGCAAGCTTATGATCGGCTACGTGCTCCGCGTCCACCCGGGATGGGCGCGATTCATCGGGGAGGTGCAACGGCTGGGCAGTCCGCTGGTCATGCGCATGAACCTCAACCAGCAGTCCTTCGGGGCGGAGTGGGAAAGGCACAAGCAACTCCTCCGGTCGATGTCGCCGGTGGTGGATTGCGGGGTGCATTACGTCGATGTCATGAGCCAGATGACCGGCGCGCGCCCAGTCCGCGTGTCCGGCATGGGCGCGCAACTCACCGACGAAGTTCCCGAAGGCAAAATCAACTATGCGCACCTGCAGGTGACCTTCGACGACGGTTCGGTCGGCTGGTACGAGGCCGGCTGGGGGCCAATGATGAGCGAGACCGCTTTTTTTGTAAAAGACGTGATCGGCCCGAAGGGCTGCGTGTCCATCGTGGCCGAGGAATCGGGTGCGCGCGGCCAAAGCGCGAAGGTCGAGTCGCATACCGGCACGCAAAGCCTGCGCATCCACACGGCGGAACGCAACGCCGACGGCGGCCCGGCGCGTGAGGACACCGTGATCCCGCTCACGGACGAACCCGATCACGATGCGCTCTTCCATCGCGAGCAGGAGGCCTTTCTCGACGCCATCCAGAACGACCGCGACCTCACCCGCATGCACGAATGCGTTTACGATTCCATGCGTATCGTGTTGGCCGCGGACGAAAGCTTTCGCACCGGCAAGACAGTGGATCTGGCGTAGGCGCCTTTCTTTATGCCGCCTTGCTGGGCAAGGCGACCGGAGCGCCTATCACCCTGGCGGTTCTCGGTAAAGGTATAGCGAACCGTGGAGTAGCCGGGCGCGACCTTGTCGCTGAAAGGCGTCGCGGCCTCGCAAACCACTTTGGAGGGAATCCCCAGGTCCCAGGCCCGGAACGCCGCCGTCTTCACAAATTCACGTCGCGTCCGTGCGCCGGGTCGCTAATCCCAGTTCGGCAGTTGCACCTCCAGGGAAAACCGGAAGGAACTGCCCCGGCCCTCCACACTCTCCACCCGGAGTTCGGATCCCAGCTGCCGGCAGAGCCGGTGACAAAGGGCGAGCCCCATGCCCAGGCCCGGGTAGGCGCGGGTGTTCGAGCCGTCGCCCTGGGCAAAGGGCTGGAGGATCTTGCCGTGCTTGAGCGAATCATCGGGAATACCGATGCCGGTATCGCGCACGTGATAGGTCAGGACCACGGTCTGCGCGTCCAGGTGCCGGGAATCCAGCCCGAGCTCGATCACGCCCTCGCGGGTAAATTTCACCGCGTTGTCCAGGAGTTTCTGCAGGATGATCTGCACCTCGTATTCCGGGCCCTGGACCAGCGAGGGCACCTGGGGCTGGAGCGCGGCTTTCACCGAGATTTCGGCCTCCCGCGGCTCGGCCCGCTGTGCCAGCTTCAGGAGCATGCTGGCTGGATTGAACAGCTCGCTGGAATGGGTGTAGGCATCCATCGACAACCGCGCATAATTCAGGATGTC
>CAZPBH010000502.1:0-1584 GCA_964584645.1 uncultured Rhodospirillales bacterium
ACCGAGGTCGAGGGCGAGGTCAAGAACGCCACCGAATTCGGCCTGTTCCTGGGCCTGCCGGGCGATATCGACGGCATGGTTCACCTGTCCGACCTGTCCTGGGAGAAAAGCGGCGAGGAAGCCCTGCAGGACTTCCACAAGGGCGAGACCGTCAAGGTCAAGGTGCTCGAGGTCGATGTCGACAAGGAGCGCATCAGCCTCGGCATCAAGCAGCTCTCGGGCGATCCGTTCACCGAATCGCTGAGCGGGCTGAAGAAGGGCGGGGTCGTGACCTGCGAGATCACGGAAGTGAACGATGGCGGCATCGAGGTGAAGGTGGGCGACGCCGTCGGCTTCATCCGCCGCGCCGAACTCAGCCGCGATCGTGGCGAGCAGCGCCCGGACCGCTTTGCCGTTGGCGAACGCGTGGACGCCAAGATCACCCAGATCGACCGCGCCACCCGCAAGCTGCAGCTGTCCATCAAGGCCCGCGAGGTCGATGAGGAAAAGGCCGCCATGCAGCAATACGGCTCGGCCGAAGCGGGCGCCTCGCTGGGTGACATCCTGGGGGCTGCCATCCGCAAGCGCGAGGCCGGGAGCGAATCCCCGAGCGATGACGCCGAAACGGAGGCCGAGGAGTCGGCTGCCGAGGAGGAACCGAAACCGGCCAAGGGCAAGAAGGCCGCGGCCAGCAAGGCCGATGAAGAGGCGGCCAGCGAAGAGGCTGCCACGGACGAGACCGGCGAAAGCTGATGTCGTCCCCCTGACCGCCAGAAGCGCGGGGCAGCCCCAGAGCGTGCGGCAGCCAAGGCACGGGAGGGGCAGGGAGCGACCTGCGGTTGCAGGTCGAACGCATGCCCGTCCCACCGCGTGCCGAAATGGACATACGCCGGGAAGACACACCCCAAGACCTTGGAATGTTTCGGATTCCCGTGGTTGACGGCCTGTCGGGCTTGCGGCACTGTGATTTTCAGGCGGGGGTGGGAAAGATTGCCACGCCACCGCTGTCACGGGGGAGGTGCCGCGATCCGCTCGGCTGCGCGGCGATGGCGGAACCGGATTTCGGCCAAGGGGGCGAGGCCACCGGACCGGAATGCGGAGCAGGAGTGCGGGGGCATGACGAAATCGGAGCTGATCCTGCGGTTGGCAGAGAAGAATCCGCACCTGTATCAGCGCGATGTCGAGCGTATCGTCTCGACGATCTTTGAAGAGATATCCGACGCTCTGGCGCGCGGTGACCGGGTCGAGCTGCGCGGGTTTGGCGCGTTTTCGGTCAAGGAGCGGGACGCAAGGGTCGGCCGCAACCCGCGTACCGGCGAGGCGGTCGACGTCTCGGAAAAGCGGGTGCCCTTCTTCAAGACCGGCAAGCAGCTTCGCGAGCGGCTGAACAACGGCCGCAACCCGCAGCGCGCCGCCGCCGATTGAGCCGCCCCGCCGACGGGGGGCAGGGGACCCAATCGACAGGAACGCTTACCGGCGGCGTTCCCACAACGCGGCTGAGCCGTCTGGTGCTCACCGGCTTCCGCAACTATGCCAGCCTGCGCCTCGACTGCGATGCGCCGATGATCGCGCTCAGCGGGCCGAACGGGGCGGGCAAGACCAATC
>CAZPBH010000503.1:0-1560 GCA_964584645.1 uncultured Rhodospirillales bacterium
AGCTCACCACCGGTCGGCTGGGCAGGCGGGCGGCCTTGTCGCTCAGATCAGGGGCGGTCCGCCGCGCGATCTGGGGGAATGGCAGCACCCGCACCGGCCGCGCGAAGCATGCCTGATAGCGGGGCTGGGCAAGGTCGGAATCGATGCAAAGGCGGATCTGCCCGCGCCGGTCGATCGATTCCAGCGTGTCGGAAATTTCCTTGAGATAGGCGGTGTAGCGACCGTCATCCCTGTCCGTGCAGAAGGCGGCACCGAGATAGAACAGAACGATGAAGGCGACCGACCGCTCATCCCCTCTTTCCCTCAATCCCCGGGCGAGGGAAAGGATGTGACAGGGATGTCCGGTATAAAGGTAATAGATGATGCGGTCATATTCGGCGGCGACCGAGGCCACATCGTCCAGGGCCCGGCCCAGGTCTTCCTCCCAGCTCTCGATGACCGCCAGAGCACGGTCGAACCCGAGCTCATCGGCGACATAGGCGCTGTGCCGGAACATCGGGATGAGCCCGTGCCGGTCGCGGGTCGCCTCCGATACCGACAGGTTCACATAGTGCCGAAGGGTAACGTTGCGCCTCGAGGCTTCGGCACCGATTGTCCGTGCGAAATTCCCGTAATGGCCGCTGTACTCGATGAAGCCGGGATCGAGATAGACGAGCAGTACCCGCTCGGAGGGGGTGGACGGGCTCACCTCGCGGCCTCCCGCCCCGCCCCTGCGGCGCGCGTCATGACTTCAGCCTGCGGCCAGTCCACGATTGCTCCCCGACACCCCAAAAACCTCAAGTCCCAGAACCTTGCCCGCGTTCACGTATATTCCCTTGCCGACGGGCGTCAACCCTGCGCCGTGTGTCCGCCGGGCCTGGAAGGGAGCGCGTTCACGGGCCAGAATGACATGGAACGCTGCTGCGACAAATTTGGTCGATGGTCATGAACCGGCGTTGATTGTAGAATTCTGGACAATGAGGGGTCTGTGGCCAGCTTCGTGGCGCAAGCCGCGCCGCAAATCACCCCGCGCAACGCGCCGTAAGGCCGTATCCTGCGGCGGTATCGATCAGGGTTGGGGTAGGGGATGAAACGATGCGTGTGGTGATAACCGGAGGCGCCGGCTACAAGGGCGTCCCGCTCGCCCAGGCATTGCTCGAGAAGGGCCATGCCGTCACGATCGTCGATCATTTCGTCTTTGGCTGCGAGCCGGTCTTCCATCTTTTGGCCCACCCTGCCTTGAGCGTGGTGCGTCAGGATATCCGTACGCCCGACTTTCGCTTTCTCGAGGGTCAGGACGCTGTCATCCATCTGGCCGGAGTGAGTGGTTTTCCGGCCTGCGATGCCGCCCCCGTTGCAGCGCGCGAGATCAACGTCGAGGCGACCCGCCGTCTGGTCGACGCCCTGCGAGCGGAGCAGTTGCTGATCTTCGCCTCGACCACCTCGCTTTACGGTCAGGGTCTGGCCGACCGCGTGGATGAGACAACCCCGGTCAATCCCAAGAGCCTCTACGCCGAGACCAAGCTGGAGGGCGAGCGGATCTGTGCTGCGCATCCGAACAGCATCTGCCTGCGATGGGCC
>CAZPBH010000504.1:0-1555 GCA_964584645.1 uncultured Rhodospirillales bacterium
CCCACGGGTCTCCGTATTTAAGCCACATATCAGGAAATTCCACTTGATATCCGTTGATAATACGCTGTTCAAATATCCCATAGCGATAACGAATACCGTATCCATGCCCCGGCAACTCAAGAGAAGCGAGGGAGTCAAGAAAACACGCGGCAAGCCGGCCTAATCCACCGTTACCGAGCCCGGCATCGATTTCTTGGTCCTCAATAGTATTCACATCAAACCCGAGCTCATCAAGCGCTTCCTTGATCTCTTTAACCGCACCGAGATTGACCATATTATTGCCGAATGCCCGACCCATTAAGTACTCCGCGGAGAGATAATACGCCTGTTTTACGTCTTTCTTTTCATAAGTATCACGAGTTTTCAGCCATTGATCGATGACCACCTCCATCAAAGCATAAGAGGCCGCGTCATAAACTTCACGCTCTGTGGCATCCTCTATAACCTTGCCATGGCGCCGTCTTAGCTCTTCGATAATCATTGACTTCATTTCTTTGCTATCAATGTTCATGATTTACTCCTGTCCAAAAGTTATTCTCACTCGAATACGCCCCAAAATCAGAGTAGCTTATAGGAAAGCCTTTTAACGTCAAATGAGAATGATGAAATATTATAGCGAACTCAGAAAAAAAAATCAAGCGATAGGCCCCGTGTAATAAAGATGTCGTCAAACTCATTTTTAACTAAATATTTAACAATATCTATTTAGCTCAGATATAAAATATTACAAAATTTTGTAAATATACTCCGATCGGAGTATTGCTTTTCTGTACATTGACGTTATATTATGAAGTACAGAATTAAAGACGCTACCCCCATCTCCTAATCGGAGAATAAAATCCGGTGCCGCTTCATTTTTAGGAGGCGCGTTTCCGCTCCTGAAAGGGGGCCCGGGAAGCGGCATCGGATACTTTTTGAAAACGCTCACCCCACATATATTCCTTCATTGAAAAAGGCGGAGATTAATTCTCCGCCTTTTTTTATCAACTTAAATTAATGGGTCATTTGATCGCGATCACTTCCATGCTGGGCCTGATTTTCGGGTTGATAATTCGACTGATAATAGAAAATGGTAGAAGGGACAAATCCAACCATTTAGTGCTTTTTTTTGCTAAAACACCATGTTTATGGACTTTTTTGGCTAATCGGCGAGCTAAGCTATTGATTTCCAAGGTGATACTATCCCACGGTAAACTATTTGTTTCAATTTCTTTGTAGCCAATCTTTGATAGTATATTGCTAATAGATTGGGGGGAAAAAAAGCGGATATGAGACGGGTCTTCCAAGTTCCACCAATCTTTTTATATTTTCTAAGTCCTTTGGATGTTGCGTCAGGAGTAATAAGAAATAATTTACCTCCTGGTTTAGTTGCCGCGTAGCATTTTTTGAATACAGCTATCGGATCTGATAAATGTTCAGCCAAATGAATGGCGTAAACCAAATCGAACTCATTTTCAGGTAAATCTACCGATTCCGCATTTGTCAAATACAAGACGGCTTTTTCACTTACTTCAGGCAATATATCTTTTTCTAACATACCTTGATCGATCCCACT
>CAZPBH010000505.1:0-1551 GCA_964584645.1 uncultured Rhodospirillales bacterium
GGCCCGCCCCTTGCCTGACCTGTACGACCGAATCGACGCAACCCGCATGTCCTGATCTCCCCGCGAACGCTGCCTCGCAGATATCGTGCGCCGCCCCTTCCAGATCCCTGACCCTCTCGGACCCCTGGACCTTCTCCTTGCAAGAGCGCGCCTGTCCTGCGCCGGCCTGCGGTATCTGAGCCAAAAACCGGGTTGTGTCAATCGCCCGGGGGTTCCATGCCGGCGCGCGTGAGGTCAAGGATGGGGCCGCCTGCGGCCTTCGCATCGGCCGGATCATGGGTCACGAGCAGGATGGGCAGGCGCTCGGCCTGGGCCAGCGCGAAGGTCATCTCGCGTATCCGCTCACGCAATGCCAGGTCGAGCCGCGAGAACGGCTCGTCCAGCAGCAGGGCCCGAGGCCGGGCGAGCAGGGTGCGCATCAGCGCAACGCGCGCCTGCTGGCCACCTGAAAGGCTTGCGGGATCGCGCCGTTCGAAGCCCGCCAGTTCGATACGCTCCAGCGCCGCACTGACCGCCTGCGCCCGTGCCGCCCCCCGGACCTCGCGCGGGAGGGCGAAGAGCAGGTTTTCCGCGACGCTCAGATGCGGAAACAGCAGCGGATCCTGAAACAGAAGCCCAAGCCGGCGGCGATGCGTCGGCACGCCCGCCAGATCTCGCCCGTCGAGCACCACCCGACCGCTGCCCTGAAGCGCCGGCGGCAAGGCACCGGCGAGGAACGCCAGAAGCGAGCTCTTGCCGCTGCCGCTCGGACCCATGACCGTCATCGCCTCGCCCTCGGCCACCGCGAGGTCGAGCGGACCGATCAGCGGCCGCTCCTTGAGGCTGATCCGCACGCCCTCCAGCACCAGCCCGGCGCTCATATCCGCATGCCCGCGCGATGCCGGAACAGGAGGGCAGGCACCGCCCAGGCCAGCATCAGCGCCAGCCAGGGGACGAGCATCTGCACCAGCGCATGGATGGCGGCCACCCGACGGTCGCCGCCGACCGCCAGCGTCACGCCCTCGACCGTTACCGTCGTCAGGCGCCCTGCGCCCAGCACAAGGGTCGGGACATATTGCGCGATGCTGACCGCCACCCCCAGCCCGAAAGCCAGCGCCAGAGGCCGCATCTGAAGACCGAGGCGCAGACGCACGAACCGGCGCAGCCACCCCGCGCCCAGCGACCGGCCGACCAGCATCAGCCCGGGATCGTCCCGGCGCCAGCTGTCGCGCAGCACCAGATAGACATAAGGCAGGGTGAAAAGCAGATGGCCCCAGATCAGCGCTGCCGGTGTTCCGGCCCAGCCCGCCTGCACCGCCGCCATATGGATGCCGAACAGGAACGCCACCGCCGGCAGGATCAGGGGAACCAGCAGAACGGCATCGAGGCGTGGTTCATGCTCCCGCACGGCCTCGAGCCGCAGCACCGCCAGAATAACGGCCAGTGCGGAGGCTGTCAGCGCCAGCCAAAGGCTGGTCACGAGAGCCCGGCCCAGGCTTGGCGCGGCTGCCTGCCAGGCATCTGCTGAGAACCTTGCCGGCAGGGCCTCGGGGAACCGCCAAGACCCGGCTA
>CAZPBH010000506.1:0-947 GCA_964584645.1 uncultured Rhodospirillales bacterium
GTCGTGGAAGGTCTCGCGGCCGAAGTCTTTCATGGCGGTGACCTTGACGCCGTCGAGCTCGGCGGGGGGGGACTCGCGGTAGCCGTCGAGGATGCGGCGGATTTTTTCGGCCCCGCTGGCGCCTTCGTAGTAGATATTGACCAGGCTTTCCAGGAAGTATCCGTATTCGTGATACATAGCGTCGAGGTAATCGACGAAGGTCATGTCGTTGGCCTTGAGCCAGGCGGCGAGCTCGCAGATCATGAGGACGGCGGCGTTGGCGTCCTTGTCGCGCACGCGGTCGTTCCCCAGGTAGCCGTAGGACTCCTCGCCGCCGAAGACGTAGTAAGTGGAATATTCGAGGAGCAGCTCGGCGCGGGTCCAGAGCGCGGTGCGGTCGTAATCGATGGCGAGGCCCTCTTCCTCGCGGAGCCGGGCCTGCATGCGCTCCTCGTAGTCCTTGAGCTTCTCGCCGATGAACTTGAAGCCGGTGAGGGTGTCGATGCATTTCAGGCCGTGCTTTTTCGCGATGGCGGCCTGGAGGGGGGTGGTGACAAAAGTCTTGATGAGGACAGCGTCTTCGGTGCCCTCCTCGGGGAGGATGCCGCCTTCCTTGAGCGACTGGATGCGGTACTCGGCGAGGACGGAGCCGATCTGGTTGCCGGAGAGCAGGACCATCTTTCCGTCATTGTCGCGGACGGCGAGGCCCATGCGGTCGCCATCAGGGTCGGTGGCGATGACGAGGTCGGCACCGGTTTCCTCGGCGCGGGCGATGGCCATGGCGAGCGCCTCGGCGTTCTCGGGATTGGGCGACTGCACGGTAGGGAAGGCGGGGTCCATGGCGTCCTGCTCCTCCACGTGGACGACGTCGATCCCGAGCTTTTCCATGACGGGCACGGAGGTGACGCCGCCGGTGCCGTGGATGGGGGTAAAGACGACCTTGGGCTTCTGCGCGGCGAGGATCTCGG
>CAZPBH010000506.1:957-1545 GCA_964584645.1 uncultured Rhodospirillales bacterium
GATCTCGGTGTCGAGGATGTTCTCCTCGAGCGCTTTCATGTAAGCGGCGTCGTAGTCGGCGGAGAGCATGACGACGTCGTCGAGCTGCTTCTCGAGGAAGGGCGGGAGGGACTCGAGCTCGATGCCGAGGACGTCTTCGACAATGCCCTCGGCGTGAGGGGAGACGACTTGCGCGCCGTCCATGAAGTATGCCTTGAAGCCGTTGTCATGCGGGGGGTTGTGGCTGGCGGTGATGACGACGCCGGCATGCGCCTTGAGGTGGCGTACGGTGAAGCTCAGCTGGGGGGCGGAGCGCGGGCCCTCGAAGATGAAGGCGCGGCCGCCCATCTTCGTCCAGGCGGAGGCGGCGAGTTCGCAGAAGTGCCGGGAGAAATGGCGGACGTCGTGCGCGATAACGAGCTTGGGGACGTCGAGGATCTTGAAGGTTTCACGGAGGGTGCGCTCGGTATAAGTGAAGAGCCCTAGGGTGGCGCGCACGACGTTGAAGTCGTTGAGGACGTTGGTGCCGACCGCCGGGTGCGCGGGGGTCGCGCCGTCGGCGGCGCCGCCCTGTTCGGTAGGGGTGACCACGCGGCCGATCGTGCGGCC
>CAZPBH010000507.1:0-1539 GCA_964584645.1 uncultured Rhodospirillales bacterium
GGCGCGGCGGGGTGGTGATGGCCGACAAGGTCTTTGACCGCTTCCGCAACCCGGCCACCGACATCGACATCACCGCCCTGCCCCGGCCCTTCGGCGTCGTCGCGGCCGATCTGGCCACGGGCCGTGAAGTCTGGCTGCGCGAGGGCAATCTGATCGACGCGGTCCGGGCTTCAGCCTCGCTGCCCGGCCTGTTTCCGCCCACCCGCTGGGGCGAGCAATGGCTGGTCGACGGCGCCACCCTCAATCCCGTTCCGGTCAGCCTCGCAAGGGCGATGGGGGCGGAGCGTGTGATCGCGGTCAATGTCAACTCGGGCGTTGCCCCGTTGCCGCGCATGTCGGATCGCGGGATCCCGGCCCGCAGCGCCGGCGAGGGCGGATGGAACAGCTGGCTTGAGGGCCTGGGCAGCGACCTCTCGCGGCGCATGCAGGACCTGCTCGCCCAGATCGGAGCCGTGCCCGACACCCCGAATGTGATCGAATCCATCACGGGCTCGGTCATCATCATGCAGGAGAGCATCACCCGCGCCCGGCTGGCCGGCGATCCGCCCGATGTGCTGATCGCCCCGCCGATGAACCATATCGGCATTCTCGATTTCGACCGCTCGGACGAGCTGATCGAGCGGGGCTATCGCGCAACGATGGCTGCCCGGCCAGCGCTCGAGATGGCCCTCGACATGCCGGCCGGTGGCCTGATGGCGCGCCCCTGACAACGGTGCTGCGAAGGATTGCGGCCGCCGATCTTGTCGCCCTGCAGGGTGCCTTCCTGCCCTGTGCGCTCCAGCAGCTGCCCGAGCCCGATCCCGTCACCTGCCTTCTGTTCGAAGCTGAACCGGCCCAGCGCGCGCTTTGCGTCCTGCGTGAACGCCAGATCGGGCCCGCGCGCCTTGCCCTTATGAGCCTGGGGCCGGTCTGGGAAGCCGCACCCGCAACTGATGACTGGCGGGCCCTTGCAGGCGCCCTGCGACGGACATGGCCGAGGCGCTGGAACAGCGTTCTGATCTGGTCACCCGACCATGAAGATGATCCGGGCCTCGTTCGGCTGCTCCAGGGCAAAGGGTTCGGGCGGATCATGACCGGGGACAGCACGGTGCAGATCGATCTCCTACAGGGACCGGACGCCCTCCGAGCCGGGCTTGCCCGCAACTGGCTGGGTGCGCTGCGGCAGGCCGAAGGGAACGAGATTCGCATTCAATCGGGAGGGCACGATGCTCTCGAGCGTCTGATCGCCAGCGACCGGGCAAGCGGCCGGATGCGGGGCTATCGCGGCGATCACAACCGCGCCCGCACCCTGTTCGAGCGGCATGGCCTCTTGCTTGAAGCCCGCCATGGAGGAGAGGTGGTGTCGGCGATCCTCATCCTGCGCCATGGCCGGGCGGCGACATATCACCTCGGATGGAGCGGCGCCGAAGGGCGCCGGCTGAACGCGATGCATCTGCTGCTCTGGCAGGCGATCACGCGCCTGCACGGGCAAGGGCTATCGCGGTTCGACCTCGGCGGGGTCTGGCCCTCCGCGCCCGGGCTCGCGCGGTTCAAGCTCGG
>CAZPBH010000508.1:0-1533 GCA_964584645.1 uncultured Rhodospirillales bacterium
CTGCTCAAGCTGCTTGAGAACCTCGAAGACCACGATGATGTCCAGAAAGTGCATGCCAACTTCGATATCGATCAGGATCTGATGGAAAAGCTGTCATAAAAATACGTAAATGCGGCGTATTATCGGTATCGATCCCGGATCGCGGTTGACCGGTTACGGGGTGGTGGAGTCAGAGCGGGGGACGCTCAGGTTCATCGCCTGCGGGGTGGTCAAGACAACAACGAGCATGCCCTTTTCCTATCGGCTCAACCAGATTTTTACCGGGATCAACGAGGTGATTCAGCTGTACGGGCCAAGCGAGGCCGCCGTGGAGGACGTCTTCCTGGCGACCAATCCGGGCTCGGCCCTGAAACTTGGCCAGGCTCGGGGAGCGGCGGTGGTGGCGGCAATGCAGAACGATCTGGAAGTCACCGATTACAGTGCCAAGCAGATCAAACTGGCCGTGACCAACTACGGCCAGGCAGGCAAGGACCAGATTCAGCATGTGGTGCGGATACTGCTCGGCCTGAACAGATCCCCGAGCAGCGATGCGGCAGACGCCCTTGCCGTTGCCATCTGTCACAGCCATCACGCGCAGACCCGCGCACTGATCGGCGGCGTTATGGCGGGCGCGGCACGATGATCGCCAAGCTGAAGGGATTGCTGGACTCGGTCGCTGCCGGATCCTGCATCATTGACGTGAACGGCGTCGGCTATCTGGTGTTCGCATCGGGCCGCACGCTGGGGCGGGTCGGGCAGCCGGGAAGCGCGGTCAGCCTGCTGATAGAAACGCATGTCCGGGAGGATCACATTCATTTGTACGGGTTTTCCGACCGGGCGGAGCGGGACTGGTTTTCGCTGCTGACGACGGTTCAGGGCGTCGGCGCGAAAGTGGCTCTGGCGATCCTCACGGTCAGCGATCCGGAACGCCTGACCCTCGCCATCGGCGCGCAGGACAAAGCGCCGCTCGTGCAGGCCGACGGTGTCGGGCCCAAGCTCGCCGGTCGTATCCTCTCAGAGCTTAAGGACAAGGTCGAGCCGATTTCAGGAGCCCTCGCCATGGCTGCGTCGGTTCAGGAGATGCCGGCGCCGACATCGGCGCCGGGGCCGGCTGGGGATGCCGTCTCGGCGCTGGTCAATCTCGGCTATGGCCGCAGTGAGGCATTCCAGGCCATCGCCAAGGCGCAACAGACGGCTGAAGGTGCTGATCTCGGCACGCTGATCCGGCTCGGGCTCAAGGAACTCGGCGGATGAGTGCGGCTGAAGAGCGGCTTGTTTCGCCCGAGCAGGAGGGCAGCCCGGATATCGCGCTGCGCCCCACCCGCCTGGCCGATTTCATCGGCCAGCCCAAGCTGCGGGAGAATCTCTCCGTCTTCATTGCAGCGGCGAAGCAGCGCGGCGAGGCGCTGGACCATGTCCTGCTGTTCGGCCCGCCTGGGCTGGGAAAAACCACGCTGGCCAATATCGTCAGCAAGGAGCTCGGCGTCGGCTTTCGGTCAACCTCCGGCCCGGTCATCGCCAAGGCCGGTGATCTGGCGGCGATCCTGACCAATC
>CAZPBH010000509.1:0-1531 GCA_964584645.1 uncultured Rhodospirillales bacterium
CGATACCGACGAGGTCACGTCCCTGGAGCTGAACCGGGATGGCGCCGGCCTGGATGGGGGTGGGGGTGGTGTAGCCGGCCTCATCGAGGGCGCGGCACAGAGGCTCGGCGAGGCCGAGAGCCTGGAATGTCGTCAAGAAGAGTGGATCTTTCGGAAGGTCGGGAGATCGTGTCGTGCGAGGCAGCCCGGATCCTGGGTTCAGGCGGGGCGCTGGAGTCGCGCCGTGGGCGGCGCAGTCGCGAGAGACGTGTCAATCTCCGGAAGTGTCGTGAGCGAACCTGCATGGCGCGGATCGCCGGGGCGGGTGCATCCGCCCTTGCAGGCGGTGCCCGGTCGGTTCCTGCGGCATAAGCCGAAAGCCCGAACGTTCGGACATTGTTTCCAGCATTCCGGCCGAAACCGGTAACACCAGCCACGCAACCGTGTCCGTAGGCGTCAGAGACCACGGATGGCACGGCGATGCAAAGAAAATCTTTCCAGGGCCGCTGCGGGGCAGCCATGTGAGCCGCCCCGCTGCCTTGCCGCGATATCAGATCTCGAGCTCGAACGTCACACGGAAATTGGGCGAGGGCACCTCGACGCCGGGGGGCACGAAATTGCCCTGCAGGACCGAGCTGTTATTGCCCAGCTGATCCTGGATCATCTGCCCGCGCGCGCCGCTGAACCGGCCCGTCCCGCCCACGATGGCACGCAGGAAACTGGCCGGATAGTTGGTGTGCTGCAGGCCGACGGTCGCGATCATGTCGGTCGGCGTCGGGTCCTCGCGGCTGACCACACCACCCAGGAAATAGTCGGTATGGCTCAGCAGATGCGGGTCGGGGCGCGGCACATAGGGACCGTCCTCCTTGTAGTTGATCACCGCCCAGCCGCGATCAAAGAAGGTGCCGATGGGCTCCTGGCTGAATTCCCACACAACCTGGCGCGGCTCGGTCGGCTCCGGAATGGTGAAGCCGGGATAGACCACGCCCTCATGATAATAGCTCGACCCGCGCAGATCGCTCTGCCGGTAGCCGGCGCGGAACGCCTCGACGTCCTCGACCCGGTTGGCATAGTCGGGGTGCCGGTTATGCGCTGCATATTCGTTGTCGTAATTGGTGTGGCCCAGCACCGCGACATCGATGACGACCTTGCGGATGGTCTTGCCGTTGCGGCCGGTCTCGGTGGTGATCCAGGGCTCGGGGAACTCGTCCGCCTCCTGTGCCCGGGCTGTGCCGACAAGGGCCGAGCCGGTCAGCAGGCCGGTCAGCATGCCGAACAGATTGCGGCGTTTCGTGGTGGGTCCGCGCATGGGTGAAGCCTCCTCTTTCGCGCTTGCTTGTCACGCGCCGATGGAGCATCTCCCGCCAGCGCCCCGTCCCGATAGGATGCGCGGCCAGCTTGCGAAAGGTCATTCGGGTCCCTTGCGCATAACCATAAGGCATGGCGGTTGGCGCCGATTGTTATGGCGTTGGATCACGGCCCTTGCTAGCCCCTCGCATTGACCTGATCAAAGGCGACCGGGCGATTCTTCTCGGCATTTCCCGACGTTTCC
>CAZPBH010000510.1:0-1531 GCA_964584645.1 uncultured Rhodospirillales bacterium
GGCCAGATCGCCGGCCCGCGGGTGCTGGAGCACATGGTCGACACGGTGCTCTATTTCGAAGGCGATCGCGGCCACCAGTTCCGAATCCTGCGCAGCGTCAAGAACCGTTTCGGCCCGGCCGACGAGATCGGCGTCTTCCAGATGAGCGAGGCCGGGCTGGAGGAGGTCGCCAACCCCTCGGCGCTGTTCCTGTCCGATCGCCGCGAGGATCTGGCAGGGGCCGCCGTCTTCGCCGGGATCGAGGGCACGCGACCGGTGCTGGTGGAAATCCAGGCTCTGGTCAACCCGGCCCCGCCCGGAAACCCGCGCCGGGCCGTTGTCGGCTGGGACAGCGGCCGGCTGGCGATGCTGCTGGCGGTGCTGGAGGCCCGGTGCGGCTTGCGTTTCGGGGCGCTCGATGTCTATCTGAACATCGCGGGCGGGCTGCGGGTCAGCGAGCCTGCGGCCGATCTGGCAGCAGCGGCGGCGCTGGTTTCGGCGGCGACACAGGTCCCGACACCGGCCGAAGCGGTGGTGTTCGGGGAGATCGGCCTGGCGGGTGAAGTGCGCGCCGTCGGTCGGGCAGAGGCCCGGCTGCGGGAAGCCGCCAAGCTCGGCTTTCGCCGCGCCATCGCGCCGGACACGGCCGCCGGCGCCGGTTCGGCAAAACGGACGGCCCTCTCGGGGGCCGATCATGGGCTCGAGGACATCGCCGTGATCCGTCATCTCTCCACGCTTGTCGAGCGCTATCGCCGCGCGGCGGGCGACAGCTGAAGCCAGGAACGGGCTGCATGAACTGGATCGACATCACCGTCATCGGCATCGTTGGGGCCTCGGCCGTGGTCTCGCTGTTGCGCGGCTTCACCAAGGAGGTGCTGACCTTCGCCGGATGGATCGGGGCGGTGCTGATCGCGATCTATGGCCTTCCCATCGTGCAGCCCAGCGTTCGCGAGATCATCTCCAGCGACGTGATCGCCGATGCGGTTGCGGGCATTGCCCTGTTCGTCGCGGCAGCGTTCGTGCTCGGCCTGATCACGCATCTGATCTCCAAGGCCGTGCACGGGATCGGGCTGGGCGCCATCGACAGATCATTGGGTGTGGTCTTCGGGGTCGCCCGCGGGGCTGTGTTCGTGATCTTGGCCTTTCTTCTGGCCGACCTCGCCATCGATGAGGAAGAGCCACCGGAAACCCTGACGGAGGCCCGCACCCTGCCCTTTCTGGAGGCGGGTGCGGCGTTCATGCTGGCGGCCTTGCCGGAGGCCTACAGGCTGGAGCCCGAGGCTGAAGCCGGGGAAGATGAAGGACCGATGGGGCTGATCGATCCCGAAGCCCTTGGCCTGTCCGACGGGGAAGAGGATGGAGAGGCGGCTGAGGGCGATACGATCCTGCCGCGCGCGCTCCTGCGCAACCTGCGCAACCAGGAGGGGGAGGCCGGCGGCGAGGAGCCTTCCGATCCAGGCTATGAAGAGAACGAAAGGCAGGCCCTCGATCGCCTGATTGAAACCACTGAGTAACGTCCGACCTTGATGATCCTTGGCACCCTTCCCCGTCG
>CAZPBH010000511.1:0-1529 GCA_964584645.1 uncultured Rhodospirillales bacterium
GGCCTTCTCCAGCCGGGTCTCGATGGTCTCGCGCACCCGCTTCCAATCCGAGGCCCCCATCGGCTCCGGGTCGAAGGCCGCATCGCCCGAGCTCGTCGAGAGCGCACGATGCAGCTCCGCCGTCCGGCGGCCAAGTGTGGCCGCCCGGCTGGCGAACCAGCCGAAGCGGTCGGCCGGCGCGAGCGCGGTCGTTTCCGGTTCGAGGGCGACCTCCTCCAGCTCCCGCGCCAGATAGTCGAGCGTCATGCCCCAGGCATCGCCCTGATTGCGCACAAAGCCCTGCAGCACCGCCAGCGCGGTGCCATCCTCCTCCAGCCCTTCGTGGAGCTCGACCGTGCCGAGTTGCGCCGGGGTCGCCTCGAAGCCTGCGACATCGGTCAGGAAGCGACCGATCTCCACCTCGGGATGGCGGCCCGCCTGCAGCTTGCGGTAGATCTTCAGCACCGCCTGATCGCCGATACGGATCGAGGTGTTGGACTGCTCCACCCCCATCCGGGCGATCTCGGTCTCGGCTGCGAGGGCAAGATCGGCGAACCGGGTGCCGGGCAGGAAGTGCACATGGGTCTCGGGGTCGATCTCCACCGCCTGGCCGGCGTCCATATGGTCCAGCACGGCGCGGGTGAAGTCCGGCAGGGCGGTGGCATCGACCAGCGCGCCGATGGAGGCACCCCGGCGCAGCTTGGCCAGCGTGAAGGGCAGGGTCGGCGCTCCCGCCTGCGTTGCGGCCTCGTCCCACACGGCCGCGACCGGCAGGAAATAGCGGTCCGGCGTCTTGCGCCCCTTGAGCGTCACGTCGAGGATCAGGCTCGCCATGTCGGCGCGCCCGGTCATCAGCGGGGCCGCGCCCGCGATCTCGACATGGTCGATGCGCTGGTCCTTGGCGGCGAACCAGCGCTGATAGCCCAGATATTCCGGCAGCACCTGGTTGGTGAGCGTGCGGGCCGCAGCCCCTTCGGCCAGATTGTGCAGCTGCCCGCGCAGCACGACGGTGGTGAGGTCGGGAATGGCCTCGGGCATGTCGATATGCCAGCTCGGCACCTCCGCCTCATCGGTCAGCTTGAACCAGTAGAAGCCATAGGCCGGCATGGTCAGCAGATAGGGCAGGTCACCGATCGGCGGAAAGGTGGAGCGCCCCATCAGCTCGATCGGCACAGCCCCCTTGTAGGCCGACAGGTCGAGTTCCACCGCCTGCGCCTGTCGCGAGAGGTTGGCCACACACAGGATCGTGTCGCGGCCGCCATCATGGTTCTCATGCTCGCGCAGATAGGCCAGCACCTTCCGGTTGCCGGGATAGAGCAGGATCATCGAGCCGCGCCCGAAGGCCTGATGCGCCTGCCGCACGGCGATGATCCGGCGCATCCAGTTCAGCAGCGAGGAGCCCGAACGTGCCTGCGCCTCGACATTCACGGTCTCGAAACCGTAGACCGGGTCCTGCAGCGGCGGCAGGTACAGGTAGTTCGGATCGGCGCGCGAGAAGCCGCCATTGCGGTCGGGCGACCATTGCATGGGTGTCCGAACGCCGTTGCGGT
>CAZPBH010000512.1:0-1524 GCA_964584645.1 uncultured Rhodospirillales bacterium
CAGCCTTGCACTACACCGTCATGCGCGAAACACTCATCGCCAAGGGCAAAGAAAAGGTCAACAAAGGGCGCTACATCACCCTATTCGCCCCCCGGCAGTCTGGCAAAACCACCTATTTTCAATTGTTGCTGGACGCACTGAAGGATAACTATATCCCGCTATGGATTAGTTTTGAAGGACTGAACACCATGACGCGGGAGGAATTTTATGAGTCCTTCAATTATGATATGCATTTTGTCTTGTCTGAGGTTGATATACACTGTGATGTGATAATCAAAAATCAACTGACATTGAGATATTTTTTTCAAGATATGCGCAAGCAAAACAAACCCATTGTGCTCGTGATAGATGAGTTTGAGGGTATTCCCAATGAAGTACTTAGTGAAGTGATGCACACCTTTCGGCAAATCTATCACCAGAAAGAGCGTTATAACCTGCATGCGCTCATCTTGGTGGGGGTGAGCACGATTGCTGAGTTGGTGCTTTCTACCGCGTCACCATTCAATGTAGCAGAAGAGTTGCAATTGCCCTACTTCACAGATGAGGAGGTGCGCGACCTCATCGGGCAATATATTGCCGAGTCGGGACAACCCTTTGACGAGGAGGTCATCGCGGCTATCATCCACAACACCAACGGGCAACCCGGCTTAGTCTGTGCGTTGTGCCACCACTTGGTGACTGAGGTCGTGCCGGATAGGAGCCAACCTGTGACGATGGATGCGTTCTACCAAACCCTAAACACGTTTTGCACCAAACGAATGCACAAAAACATTGTCAATATTGTGCAGAAAGCCAGCGAACGCAAAGCCTTTATGCTCAAAGTGCTCTTTCAAGCTGAACCTATCCCCTTTTCGAGCTATGATACCGATATTGCATGGCTTGCGGCAAATGGAGTGGTAGATGACGTAGAAGGAACTACCGATGTAGCCGTGCCACTCTACAAGAAAGCGTTGGTGACGAACTTTCGCCCACGCATCAATGGCGAAACGGCACACTATCTTACCTCGATCCAAGACACATTCAGCAAGTATGTCCACGCCGATGGGCGCTTGAACGTGAATGCATTGCTACAAGAATACCGTGCCTACGTGCGGCGACGCGGACATCAGGCATTCGACACGGAAAACCTGCGCGAAGCCGCCTGCCATTACTCTCTCGATGGGTTCATCACCTTTTTCATTGAACGTATCGGGGGAATAACCTTTATTGAGATACCTTCTGGGCGCGGGCGGATTGACCTGCTGATACGCTATCAGTCGCATTCCTACCTTATCGAAATAAAACTATTTACCGACATGACCTATTTCGAGCGTGGCAAGGGACAACTGGCAGCCTATCTGCAATCGGAGAGACGAGAGGAGGGGTACTATGTGGTGTTTAGCGCGTTGCACACGGATGACGATACCCTTGAAACCGATGAGGTCATTGATGGCAAGCGCATCTACACGCACATCATTTTGACGAACTTTGAGCGCCCGAGTACGTTGCGGTAGGTTTCAGGGGTCAGGGGTCAGGGGTCAGGGG
>CAZPBH010000513.1:0-1509 GCA_964584645.1 uncultured Rhodospirillales bacterium
ATCATCCGCGCGCCCTTCGATGGTGTGGTCGGCCTGCGGCTCGTCAGCCCGGGCGATCTGATCTCGCCGGGCACGACGATCACCACGCTTGATGCCATCGACCGTATCAAGCTCGATTTCGCGGTCCCGGAGGTCTACCTCGCCAGCCTGCGCGAGGGCCTTGAGGTGGCGGCGCGCTCGGCCGCCTGGCCGGAGCGGACCTTCGACGGGCAGGTGACCGCCATCGACAGCCGGGTGGATCCGGTGACGCGCGCGGTGACCGTGCGGGCGGTGATCGACAATCCCGATCGCGCGCTCAAGCCCGGCATGCTGCTGACCGTGGCCCTGCTGGCCGATGAGCGCGTCGCCCCCGCGGTGCCCGAGATCGCGCTCGACCCCGTCGGTGACGACCAGTTCATCTTCGTGCTGAACGAGGGGGAGGACGGCACCATGCGGGCGGTGCGCCGGCAGATCCGTATCGGTGCCCGCGCCGGCGGCTTTGCCGAGGTGCTGGACGGCCTCGAGATCGGCACGCCCATCATCGCCGAAGGTGTCAACCGCGTGCGCGACGGGCAGGCCGTCGCCGTGACCCGAACCCTGGGCGGAACAGGCTGATGTGGCTTTCTGATGTCTCGGTCAAGCGACCGGTCCTGGCAACGGTGATGAGCCTGTTGCTGGTGGTGGCCGGCGTGCTGGCCTTCTTCACCGTCCCGCTGCGCGAGCTGCCCGACATCGACCCGCCGGTGGTGTCGATCGAGACCATCTACCCCGGCGCCTCCGCCGCCGTGATGGAGCGCGAGATCACGCGCGAGCTGGAGGATCAGGTCTCCGGCGTCGACGGTATCCGCTCGATCTCCTCATCCTCGCGCGATGGCATCAGCCGGGTGACGATCGAGTTCATGACCAGCCGGGACATCGACGACGCCGCCAATGACGTGCGCGACGCGGTTAGCCGGATCGCGGGCTTCCTGCCCGATGAGGCCGAGACCCCGCAGGTGCTGAAGGTCGATGCCGACAGCGACCCCTTCCTCTGGCTGCAGCTGACCAGCGACACCATGAGCTCGCTGGAGCTGTCCGATTATGCCGAGCGCATGCTGCTCGACCGCTTCACCGCGCTGGAGGGCGTGGCCCGGGTCTGGGTCGGGGGCGCGCAGACGCCGGCGATGCGCATCTGGGTCGATCCGCTGGCGCTGGCGGCGCGCACTCTGACGGTCGGCGATGTCGAGGCCGCCCTGCGCGACCAGAACATCGAGCTGCCGGCAGGCCGGGTCGAGGCGCCGGACCGCACCTTTGGCGTGCGGGTCGAGCGCAACTACACCACACCGGAAGATTTCGCCGCACTTGTGATCGCCCGCGGCGAGGATGGCCATCTGATCCGGCTGGGCGAGGTCGCGCGGGTCGAGATCGGCCCTGAGGAACCGCGGTCGCTGCTACGCGGCAATGCCGAGACCCAGGTCGGTATCGGTGTGGTCCGACAGAGCCGATCCAACATCCTGGACGTGCGCGAGCGGGTGATGGCCGAGGCCGACC
>CAZPBH010000514.1:0-1508 GCA_964584645.1 uncultured Rhodospirillales bacterium
TGATCTTGATCATCGGGTTGACGGCCGGGCCGGCAGTGTCCTTGTACGGGTCGCCGACGGTATCACCGGTGACGGCCGCCTTGTGGGCTTCCGATCCCTTGCCGCCGTGATTGCCTTCCTCGATGAACTTCTTGGCGTTGTCCCAGGCACCACCGCCTGAGGTCATCGAGATCGCAACGAAGATGCCGGTCACGATGGTACCGAGCAAGGCGGCCCCGAGAGCCTGCAGGGCAGCGGCCAGGCCCGCGATCAGCCAGACCAGGCCAAAGAACACGATCGGGGCCAGAACCGGCAGCATCGAGGGCACGATCATCTCACGGATCGCGGCCTTGGTCAGCAGGTCGACCGCGCGGCCATAGTCGGGCTTCCCGGTGCCTTCCATGATCCCCGGGATTTCCTTGAACTGGCGCCGCACTTCCATCACCACCTCGCCGGCCGCCCGGCCGACGGCGGTCATGCTCATCGCGCCGAACAGGTAGGGCAGCAGCCCGCCGAAGAACAGGCCGACCACGATGAACGGGTCCTGCAGGTTGAACACGACGGAGATGTCCGGGAAGTAGTACCGGATGTCCTCGATATAGGCGGCGAACAGCACCAGCGCGGCGAGCCCGGCCGAACCGATGGCATAGCCCTTGGTCACGGCCTTGGTCGTGTTGCCGACCGCATCGAGGGCGTCGGTTGTGGTCCGGACCTCTTCAGGCAGCTCGGCCATCTCGGCGATCCCGCCCGCATTGTCGGTCACGGGCCCATAGGCATCGAGTGTCGTGACCATCCCGGCCAGCGCCAGCATGGTGGACGCAGCCACCCCGATGCCGAACAGCCCGGCCGCCAGGAACGAGACGATGATGCCGACCGCGATCACGATCACCGGCAGGGCGGTGGCTTCCATCGAGATGGCCAGACCCTGGATGATGTTGGTCGCGTGGCCCGTTTCGGAGGATTTGGCGACCGACTTCACCGGGCGGAATTCGGTCGAGGTGTAGTATTCGGTGATCCACACCAGCAGGCCCGTCACGATCAGGCCGGTGAAGGCCGCCACGATCAACGATGTGCCGGTGACCACCTGACCAGCCGAGACGCCGATCTGCTCGTTCAGACCGGACAGGACCGCAACCGCCCCGGCGATCAGCACCGCGGAGATCACGCCGCCCACGATGAAGGCGGTGTAGAGGGCGCGCATGATGTCGTTGTTCTTGCCCAGCCGGCAGAAGAACGTGCCGATGATCGAGCCGATGATGCAGAGCCCCCCGACCAGCAGCGGCAACAGCATCATCTGTTCGGCGGCCTCACCGCGGAAGGTGACGGCGGCGAGCAGCATCGTGGCCACGAAGGTGACCGCATAGGTCTCGAAAAGGTCGGCCGCCATGCCGGCGCAATCGCCGACATTATCGCCCACATTGTCCGCGATCACGGCCGGGTTGCGGGGGTCATCCTCGGGAATGCCGGCTTCGATCTTGCCCACCAGGTCGGCGCCGACATCGGCACCCTTGGTGAAGATGCCGCCGCCC
>CAZPBH010000515.1:0-1501 GCA_964584645.1 uncultured Rhodospirillales bacterium
TGTTCGGCCTTGGCTCACCAAGGGCTCATTGACCACCTCCCCGAAAACGATCCACTGGACTGTTTCTTTCCCTGAGCAATTCGCGCCTAGCTTCGCCTGCGGCCTGTTCGGCCTTGGCTCACCAAGGGCTCATTGACCACCTCCCCGAAAACGATCCACCGGATCGTTTTCGAGGAGGTGGTGGGCCCGGCAGGACTCGAACCTGCAACCAGACCGTTATGAGCGGCCGGCTCTAACCAGTTGAGCTACAGGCCCATCCCGCCTGAAGGCCGCAGATTAGGCAGCCCCGATGGCCGGTGCAAGCGAGCCGGCATCACCCGCCCCGCCGCCCCTCCCGATGCAACGCCCTGCCCGTTCGGGGGTTGAGAATGGTGAAACCGCCGCTGGCGCGGCGCACGCACATCGCAAGGGCGCCCGCCGTTCTCTTCCAGATGACCCTCCCCGACATCCAGACCCTCGCGCACCGCATCACGGCGCATATGCAGCCCATCGTCTTCTTCGGGTCGGCCGGCACGGTGGTCGGCTTCATTCTTGTCGGCGCGTTCGCAACCGAGTGGGCCGCGCAAACCTTCGAGACCGTGCGCCTGACGATCTCGGATCTGTTCGGCTGGTACTATGTCCTGGCCGCCACCGGGTTCGTGGCCTTCGCGCTGTGGCTGCTGGTCGGGCGCGCCGGCGACATCAAGCTGGGGGCCGGGGATGAGGAGCCGGAATTCGGTCTCGTCGCCTGGCTGTCCATGCTATTCAGCGCCGGGATGGGTACGGGCCTCGTCTTCTGGAGCGTGGCCGAGCCCATGAGCCATTTTCTCGAGCCACCCTTCAGCGAGGGCGGAACCCCCGCGGCAGCGCGCGAGGCGATGCGGCTGACCTTCTATCATTGGGGCCTGCATCCCTGGGCGATCTACATCGTGCTGGGTGTGGCCCTCGCCTATTTCCATTTTCGCCATGACCTGCCGCTGGCGCCGCGTTCGGTGCTCTATCCCCTGATCGGCAAGCGCATCTACGGTCCCATCGGCCATGCCGCCGATATCCTGTGCACGGTCGGCACGCTGCTGGGGGTGGCGACCTCGCTCGGGCTGGGGGCGATGCAGATCAACGCCGGCATCGCGGAGTTCATGGACATCGCCACCGCGGTACCGGTTCAGGTCGCGATCATCGCGACGATCACGGGCGTGGCCACCCTGTCGGTCGTCTCCGGCATCCACAGCGGCATCAGGCGGCTGAGCGAGATCAACATGGGGCTTGCCTTCCTGCTGATGCTGTTCGTCTTCATCGCCGGGCCGACGATCTTCCAGATGGAGGTCTTCACGACAACCATCGGGCTGTATCTGCAACATCTGCCAGAGATGAGCTTCTTCGCCGATTTCAGCCGCGACAAGGACTGGCAGGCCGACTGGACCTTCTATTACTGGGGCTGGTGGATCAGCTGGTCGCCCTTTGTCGGCATCTTCATCGCGCGCATCTCCCGCGGGCGGACGATCCGGGAGTTCACCGCCATGGT